>CAOJXI010000208.1 GCA_948465665.1 uncultured Clostridia bacterium
TGCAGCCATCCAGCAAACCAACGGTTTGCGGATGATGGCGTACCTAAGACCGATAGCCTTAGAGCCTGTTTAGAATCTCCCCGCACACGTCTTAGCGGCGTATTTTCCGCCCAGACTGCGTTAAAAATCCTTGTAATCCGTCAGGATTACTGCGAATTTTTGCCTTGCTGGGCATAAAATCCGCTCGCTAATCCGCACACGTTGAGATCCTAAACAGGCTCTTACAGTTTAGAGGAAACTTTCATCGACCCTACGTTAAATTACTTATATAATTGTTCTTTCATCTTTTTTACCCACTGGACGGCTATACTGGCTACTTCCCCTAAAGGAATCATCTCTGTTTTTCTTTTATCCCTTAAAGTAATTTCGCAGTTTCCTTCGCTTTGGTTCCTTGGACTGACAATAATCCTTATAGGAATCCCTATTAAATCCGCGTCTGAAAACATAACGCCAGCCCTAACATTTCTGTCGTCATAAAGCACTTCCAGCCCCAATCCCTCTAGCTGCTGATAAATCTGATCTGCGGCAGCTTTGGCAGCTTGGTTATCAGAACGAATACAGCAAAGATGGACTTCCCATGGTGAAACTGAGATTGGCCAGATCGGGCCATACATATCATGCCTCAGCTCACAAATGGAAGCTGCAAGCCTTTCTACACCGATTCCATAACAGCCCATCAAGGGGAACTGGCTTTTCCCTTCTTGGTCAAGATATTGCATCTCCATAGCTTTTGTGTATTTTGTTCCAAGCTGAAAAATATTTCCGACCTCAATCCCTCTTGAAACGGTCAGGCTGTGTTTTCCGCAGCAGGGACAGATACCACCTTCTTTTACCTTTGCCAAGTCAAGGTAAACCGCTGCCTTATCCCCGCAATCCCGCTGTATATCCAGCCCTGTATAGTGGAAACCTTCCTGGTTTGCCCCACAGCAAAGGTTTTTTGTTTCCTTCAGGGAACGGTCAAAAAGCACTTTATATGCACCGTTTACCTTCAACCCATACGGGCCGATATATCCAGCTTTCAAACCACATTCCGGGATTATTTCGGCAGGGGCAACCTCATCCTGAAGATAGTTGGTTAGTTTTGTTTCATTGATTTCTAAATCCCCCCGAATAAATACAATAACCAATAGTTTATCCTTTTGCGTTTGATAAACAACCGCCTTGCAGGATTTATCCAACGGCACGTGAAGGAATTGGCAAACATCTTCAATGGTATGCGCATTGGGAGTATGAACCAAAGAAAGGGGCTGGGCCGGATGCAGGTCTATATTTTCTACAATGTTCTCCGCAGCCTCCATATTCCAGCAGCTTCCACATTGAGGGCATTGGACTATTGTATCTTCCCCGACAGGGGTTAAAAGCATAAATTCATGGGAAAGATTCCCGCCCATCATACCAGAATCAGACGCTACTGCAACTACCTCCGGCAAACCAACGCGGGCAAATATCCGTTGATAAGCTTTTAAACATACATTATAATACTGTTCCAAATCTTCCTGCGATGTATGGAAGGAATACGCATCCTTCATAGTAAATTCCCGAACCCGGATTAATCCTCCCCGCGGCCTTGCTTCATCGCGGAATTTTGTTTGCAGTTGGTAAATCATAATTGGATATCTGGTATAGCTTTGGGCATACTCCCTGACAATCTGTACTGCCGCTTCCTCATGGGTCATACCTAATACCATAGGGGCTCCTGCCCGATCCTGAAACCGAAGGAGTTCCTTTCCCACACTGTCATAACGTCCTGACTCCATCCACAATGAACCGGGAAGGGCTACCGGAAATAATACTTCCTGTCCGCCTATACGCTCCATTTCTTCCCTAAGGATGGTTTCTATTTTACGGCAGACCCGGCGCAGCGGTGTATACTGGGAGAATATGCCGTTAGCAACATATTTCATATACCCTCCGCGGGTCATAAGCGCCTGGCTGTCTATTACACAATCAGCTGGACGCTCTTTAAACCTTTCCCCGACTAACTGGCTGAATTTCATAACAATTTCTCCTTTCTTTTGTGAGCCTTTCAGGAGTGCAGCCTGCTGCAAAACCTTTTTAATCTATTATCCGTCCGGGAATTGGATGAAGCACAAACCCCAAAATACAAAACCGCCCTAAACAAACTGTTTCTTTAAAAACAGATTGTTTAGGGCGGATTCAGCATCCGTGATACCACCTAAATTCAGAAGTCCGTTTTAACGCAGCTTCTGCACTCATTAAACAGTGCGGGGATTTTTCCCGACACCTTTCCCATATAACGGCGGAATACCGGCAGCACTTATTGGCATAAAGGCCATTCGTGCGCAGCTAAAAGATGGGTTCAGGAATCCCCCGCCGAAGATTTTCACCGTTCATCTTCTCTCTGAGGGCTGGTAAACTCCCTACTAATTCTTTATTGTTGCTTTTTGACATTGTAACATAGATATACCATAGCTGTCAATCAAATCTGCGGGCATATCCCCCAAATTTCCGCAGCGTATTCTGAAACGGTTCTATCGCTGGAAAACTTCCCGCTGTTAGCCATATTTAAGAAACATTTTTTTACAAAGTCATCGGGATGTTCCCCGTAATCGCGGATTGCCCGCAGCCTTGCCTCCTGATAGGATTTAAAGTCCAATAAAAGGTAGTATTGATCTGCCCGGTGCCAATCCGCACCTTTTAAAATAGAATCATATAATTCCCGGAAAATCCCTGTTCCGCTGTCATCTAAAAGACCGTTTATCAGGGAATCCATTACACGTTTTATCCGTTTATCATCCTGATAAATTTTTAAGGGGTCGTAATTTTTAGAAGCCTCTGCAATGCCGTCTACCGTTGCGCCAAAAATATAGTTGTTTTCATCCCCGGCCTGTTCAACGATTTCCACATTTGCCCCGTCAAGCGTCCCAAGTGTTACTGCGCCATTCAGCATAAATTTCATGTTTCCTGTACCAGAAGCTTCTGTCCCAGCCGTAGAAATCTGTTCTGAAATATCCGCGGCTGGAATTAGTTTTTCTGCATAGGATACATTATAGTTTTGAACAAAAAGCACCTGAACTATTTGATTAACGTCCGGGTCATTATTTACCAGATTTGCTATTTCATGAACCAGCTTAATAATCCCTTTTGCCCGATGGTATCCTGGGGCTGCTTTCGCACCAAAGAGAAAAGCTGTTGGGTAAAACCCTTCTATACTGCCTTCTTTCAGGCAGAAATAAATATCTAAAATAGAAAAGGCATTTAATAGCTGCCGTTTATATTCATGAAGCCGTTTGACCTGAATATCAAAGATAAAATTAGGATTGAGTCTTATTCCTTCTTTTTGATAAACATATTGACAAAGCTGTTCCTTCTTTACGCGCTTAATTGCCTGAAATGCTTTCAGGGTATCCGGGCTGCTGCTGTCAGGAACCAGCCTTTTCAATTCGTCTAAATGGGTAATCCATCGGTTTCCAATACGCTGTGTAATAAATTCCGACAGTTCGCGGTTCGCTAAAGCCAGCCAGCGCCGCTGTGTTATCCCATTTGTCTTATTATTAAACCGTTCTGGATAAATCTGATACCAATCCTTTAATACATCCTGTTTTAAAATTTCCGTGTGTATGCGTGCAACCCCGTTTGTAGAATGGCACATGAAGACTGCAAGACGCGCCATGTGTATCTGTCCATCCTGAAGGATATTATATGGCTCTGTTTTTTGTATCCCCTTTTGCTTCAGTTCCTTTTCCAAACAGATTTGCAGCTTTTCTGCATATGGGACTACCTGCGGGATAACCTGGCGGAACAACTCTATATCCCATTTTTCCAGGGCCTCTGCCATAATTGTATGGTTGGTATAAGCAAATACCCGGAACGCCAAACCTTTGGCTGTTTCAAACGGGACATGATGCTCCTGCTCCAGCAAACGGATAAATTCAGGGACGGATACTACTGGATGGGTATCGTTAAGCTGAATTGCATAATAATCTGGAAATTGTGAAAAATCTCCGCTATGCTGGGATACATACTCCCTTAAAATGCTTTGCAGCGACGCGCTTGTAAAGAAATACTGCTGCTTTAAACGCAGCTTTTTACCTTCATCAGTGCTGTCATTTGGGTAAAGAACCGCTGAAATTTCTTCTGCTCGGTTTCTTTCCTCTACGGCTTCATTATACCTTTGTTCATTAAACAAAGCAAAGTCAAAGGGATTCAAAGGTTCTGACTGCCATAGACGAAGAGTATTAATCGTTTTGCCGCCATACCCAATTACTGGCATATCATAAGGCACAGCCTTTACAGTTTGATTACCAAAAACGACAAGCACGCTTTCTTCTTCCCTTCGGATACTCCAGGGATCCCCGAAGCTTTGCCAATCATCAGCCGTTTCCCTTTGAAAACCGTTTTCAAAAGACTGTTTGAAAATGCCGTATCTGTAACGGATTCCATAGCCGTCCAGAGGAAGATTTAACGATGCTGCGGAATCCAGGAAACAGGCTGCCAGCCTTCCCAACCCTCCATTTCCCAGGGCGTTGTCTTCGATTTCCTCAAAAATATCTGGATGGATGCCTCTATTGTGCAGGAATGTTTCACATTCTTCCAGAAGGCCAAGGTTTAACAAGTTGCTGTGTATCATTCTCCCCATAAGGAATTCTGCCGAGAAGTAACATGCCCGTTTTCCGTTGGATTTCCGCTCCCATGCAGGTATGAGATATTTCATGGCTGCATGGGAAACTGCTTGGTAAATTTGTTTGGAGGAATAGCCGTTTTTTCTTTGGAGCATATTACCTAAAAAGGAATCTATATCATGTGTAAACTGTTCCATTACATCCCTCTTTCTTTTCAGTGAGATTAAAAGCTGATTTGCGGGAGTAACCTCAGATGAGTACAAGCTGGGGCGGATTAAAAAGGTTTCGGGTCCAGGGGGCTTTCCTCAAAAGCC
>CAOJXI010000209.1 GCA_948465665.1 uncultured Clostridia bacterium
CCTCTTGCAGCCATCCAGCAAACCAACGGTTTGCGGATGATGGCGTACCGAAAACCGATAACCTTAAACTTTTCCAATTTTCAAAGAAAGGAGTATCCAACATGGCTTCACAAAACATGTCCATTCAGCTCAGTCCAAGGCTTCAGGCGGTCGCATCCCTTGTCCATCCTGGCGGGGTATTGGCAGATATTGGCTCTGATCACGGGTATCTTGTAACGTGGTTAGCCGCCCAGGGGATTATTGAAAAAGGCTTGGCCTGCGATATCAACCCCAAACCGCTGGAACATTCCCGCTCTACGGTTCTGCAATGCGGGCTGGAAAACAAAATTGAGCTGCGCCTTTCCGACGGGTTAAAGAGCCTTGCTTTGGGGGAATTCAGCCAATGCGTAATTGCCGGCATGGGCGGGGATACCATTGCAGAAATCCTTGGCGGGGTGTCCTGGAGCGGAAAAGGAGCAGTCCATTACCTGCTCCAGCCAAATTCCAAGGAAGACCATTTAAGGGAATGGCTGTACCACCACAGTTTTCAAATCCAGGAAGAACACGCGGTAAAAGATGGGAAATTTGTCTATCCCATACTTGTTGTAGAGCCTGGGGAAATGCAGGTTCCCATAGGGCAGCGTCCCCTTTTCTACACAGTGGGAAGGATTGGGGAAAACAGTTTTATTCGCCCCCATGAAAAGGCCTATTTGTTAAAGCGCAGAAAAGCCGTCCTGCTTCGCCTGGAAGGGAAAAAAGCTTCCCTGTCCCAAACGCCCCAGCAGGAACTAGAAACTTTGGAAAACATAGAGGAAGGCATCAGCCGCCGTCTCCAAGGGCTGGAAGGAGAACGCCTGTATTTGGTTCAGGCAAGCGAAGCCATGAGGGACGCGGCGGAAGAATACAAAGCGGAACATCTGCGGCATGGTGAAAAAGAACTCCATGGTTCTGCCATGATGGATTCCCTGCCTTTTGACCTGTGGATACGCCAAACTGTAGATAATGCGTTCCCGGAAACTGTCCGTCCCAACTGGGTGGAAGCATCTACCTTTTTTGTAATGCGGAGAGAGGATAACCGGATGGTAGGGATGTTGGATGTCCGGCATCGGCTGAACGGCTTCCTTCAGCAATATGGAGGGCATATTGGGTATGGCGTCCGTCCATCAGAGCGGAAAAAGGGTTATGCTTCAGAGATGCTCCGCCTGGGGCTGAAATACTGCTGGCATCTTGGGATAAACCGGGTAATGGTATCCTGTTATAAGGAAAACGAAGCATCCAGAAAAGTTATTTTAAAATGCGGTGGAGCTTTGGAGCGGGAATATCTGCATACAGAAGGAAAAACCGTTCAGATATACTGGATTGCTTTGCCGGATGTAAACAAATAAAGGAGGATATTTTTTATGAAGGTCAAGGAAATTGTACAATATATTGATAGTTTTGCGCCGTTTTCAACAGCCATGTCCTATGATAACTGCGGTCTTCTCATAGGCAGTGGGGAAACAGAGCCTACGGGTGTAATGGTTTCCCTAGACGCTACAATGGACGCATTGCGGCGCGCGCTGGAAAATAACTGCAACGTTGTTGTTACACACCATCCGATAATATTCAATCCCCTGAAACGGATTGACGAACAGTCTGCCGTGTACCAGTATATCCGCCATGGCATATCGGTCATCAGCGCCCATACCAACCTGGATATGGCAAAGGGAGGCTTAAACGATTTTCTGGCGAAGCGTTTGGGATTAACCGGGATATCAGGGATAGGGCTGATCTCAAAACAGCCCTATAAAAAGATTTCCGTATTTGTACCGGAAGCATTTGCCGACGCGGTTATGAACGCTATGGCGGACGCTGGCGCTGGAGAATATGTCGGATACTCCCGCTGTTTCTTTGCATCCGGCGGCAAAGGATATTACCAGCCGGAAACGGGCTCTCATCCTTTCCGCGGCGAAACCGGGAAACTTCATACAGAGCCGGAAATCCGGTTAGAAGCAATCTGCCATCCCGCTAAGGCGGATATGGTTATAAGGGCTATGCTCCAAACCCATCCTTATGAACGCCCTGCTTATGATGTTATGGATGATTTTTCTTTGGCTGATTCAGTTTATGAAGGGCGTGCGGGTATGCTTGCCGCTCCCCTGACCCCTGACGCATTAGCCGGGCAGGTAAAGGAACGCCTTGGGCTGGATGCGGTTGGTTTGGTCTGCCGGGAGGGGATGGAAGAAAAGCAGCTTACCAGGATTGCGGTCTGCTCAGGTGCGGGCAGTTCCCTACTTTACGACTGCGTGAAAGAAGGGGCAGAGGCTTTGATAACCTCGGAAATTAAACACAACATCGCCCAAGATGCACTGGAAATGGGAATTGTCATGGTAGATGCCGGACATTATGGGACGGAAATTATAGCGGTTCCCATGCTGGCGAAAAAACTGGAGCAGAGATTCCCGGAACTCCCCGTCTTCCCCTTTGTGCAGCAGCCAACTATGCGGGTAATTTATTAAGAAAAGGGGCAATGCCTTTTGATAGGATATATTATTTTCTTATTCATCTTTTCTGTTTTGATTCCCTTTTTATTAATTCTGCTTGGATGGTTCTTTTTAAACAAGCCTCCTAAAAAAATAAATGGATTGTATGGTTATCGAACCTCTATGTCTATGAAAAATACTGAAATGTGGGCATTTGCCCATAAAACTTGCGGAAAAATCTGGTGGAAAATGGGATGGACTATGGCTGCACTATCAGTATTGCTGTTGCTGCCCCCATTATGGATAAGTTCTGATGAAGAATCTGCTGTTAAAATTTTTTCGGTTGTTAGTCTGATCCTCTGTATTTTGCAAACAGCCTTTTTGGTACTTTCCATCCTGCCGGTTGAAAAAGCCCTGAAACAAAATTTTAACCCAGACGGCACAAAGAAAGCAGGTGTTTAATATGGCGTTAGACGGCGCGTTTTTATCCCGTCTGATACAGGAAATATCCATTGATGCGATTGGCGCGAAAGTAGACCGTATTTTCCAGCCGGGACGGGAAGAAATCCTTTTTGTCCTCCGCTGGAAGGGCGGGTCAGGCAAACTGCTTCTTTCCGCAAACGCGGATACAGCCCGAATACAGTTTACTAACGCAGCATTTGAAAACCCCAAAAGCCCGCCTATGTTCTGTATGTTTTTAAGGAAATACCTCGGCAGCGCACGCCTTGTGGAAATCCGCCAAATAGGCTTGGATCGTATTGTCCACCTGGTTTTTGAAACACAGAACGAATTAGGCGATTTGATAAAAATAACAGTTGCAGTGGAAATCATGGGCCGCCACAGCAACATTATCATAATAGACCAAAACAACAAAATCATGGAATCCATCAAGCACGTTGACGAAGAAATGTCCTCTGTCCGCCAGGTGCTTCCAGGAATGAGCTACACGCTCCCGCCAAGGCAAAACAAGCTTGACCCCCGTACCGCACTGCCGGAAGATATCATTGCCAGGCTTGACAGCGGGCGCGATGTTGAACTTTCCAAAGCGCTGATGGATACAGTCCTTGGCATATCCCCCATTGTGGCGCGGGAAATTGCCCATTATGTCAACCGCAACGAACATTCGCCCCTTTCCGCCCTGACCGAGAGCCAGCGGGACAAGCTGAATTTTATACTGGGCCAGTTGGGTGAAATCCTCCGCAGCCAGGTAGGAAAGGGAGACTCGGCCGCTCCAACCGTCGTTTTTGACCTAAACGGGAAGCCAAAAGATTTTTCCTTTTTAGAAATTCATCAATATGGACATTCTGTTATGACAAGGGGATGTGACGGATACAGTTCGCTTTTAGATGTTTTTTACAGCGAGCGGGATTTGGTGGAGCGTATCCGGCAGCGTTCAAATAATCTGCTTCGCCTTTTGGTGACAACCACAGAGCGGACATCCCGGAAGGTGGCAATTCAAAAGGAAGAACTAATGCAAAGCACGCAGCGGGAAAAATTGCGGCAATATGGGGATTTACTCCAAGCGAATTTACACCGTATGGAAAAAGGAAATTCCTCTATACGGGTGGAAAACTTTTTTGAGGAAGGTCTGCCGGAAATTGAAATTCCCCTCGACCCTTCCCTGACCCCTTCCAGAAATGCCCAGCGGTATTATACGGAATACCGTAAGGCGGATACAGCGGAAAAGAAATTAAAGGAACTGATTTCCCAAGGGGAAGAAGAACTGGAATATCTGGATTCTGTCTTTGATGCCCTGAGCCGCGCCCGGACAGAGGCTGAATTGAACGCAGTCCGCCTTGAACTGGCTGAACAGGGATACCTCCGCGGGGAACGGAAAAAGGATCAAAAGCAGAAACCAGGAAGCAAAGGCAAAAAACCAGCCAAGGAAGAAAAGCTCCCGCCAATGAAGTATGTTTCTACAGATGGTTTTACCATCCTATGCGGCAGGAATAATACCCAGAATGACCGTCTGACATTAAAAGACAGCCGTAATTATGACATATGGTTCCATACCCAGAAGATTCCCGGCTCCCATACAATTATCATTACAGACGGGAAAGAACCGCCTGCGTCTACTCTGGAACAGGCTGCTATTATCGCTGCATACAACAGCAAGGCGCGGGAATCTACAAGGGTTGCAGTAGACTATACCATCGTGAAAAACGTAAAAAAGCCGAATGGTGCAAAACCAGGAATGGTAATCTATGACAAATATGAGACAGCGATTGTCACGCCGGATGAAAATTTAGTTAATTCTCTGCGGAGCGTTTAATAAGGAAAACAGAAACGCGGGCACAGTCTGGGATGAGTTCTGCATCTCAGACTGTGCCCGCAAATCTGCTTTAACATTAGTTCGACGAAAAAGTTCCTTAATTGTAAGGTTATCGGTATTAGGTACGCCATCATGGCAAACCGTTGGTTTGCCGGATGGCTGCAAGAGGAAA
>CAOJXI010000210.1 GCA_948465665.1 uncultured Clostridia bacterium
AGCCATCCAGCAAACCAACGGTTTGCGGATGATGGCGTCCCTAAAACCGATAACCTTATAATTTGAGAAGGCTCCCCATTACCCAGCAACTTTTTTCAAATTTTCGACTTTCGATATTTTAACACATCTTTGCCCCAGTGGCAATACTAAGAGCCTGTTTAGGATATCAGCCTACAAAACGCCAATAAATAATTTGTAAATTAAATTATATAATCTGCTTGACAAATTATAAAATAGATGCTATTATATAAACGAACCAAAAAGAAAAAGCCATAAAAGAGGGGAGCTGTCATGAAGCGAAGCGTATACAGCCTTGTCCTGATGGACGACGTAGTGCGAAAGATCGACCAGGCGGCATATTCCATGAATACCAGCCGATCCAACCTAATAAACCAAATTTTGGCGGAATACGTCTCCTGCCCCACGCCGGAGCAGCGGTCAAAGGATATCTTTGAGCAGATTGCCCAGGCAGTCAGTGGGGAACGTACCTTCCAGATACAGGGGCAGCCCTCAGACGGGATGATATCCATCCGCAGCGCCCTGCGTTTCCGGTATAACCCGACAATCCGCTATTCAGTGGAGATTTACCGGGAGGGCGGGGACGATTTTGGAGAAATGAGGGTAAGCTCCCGAACCCAGAGCAGGCAGCTTTTGGAATACCTGGAAGATTTTTTTACCCGGTTTGCCCGTATGGAACTACAGGAGCGCCAGCTTTCCGCCGGGGTTTTGGAATACCATATTGAGGGCGGGAGGTTTACCCGGAAGTTCACCCTTCCGCAAAATGTCCGCCAACTGACCAGCCAGCAAATGGGAAATGCCATCGCCTGGTATATCCAGATGTTTGACAAGGTGCTGGAAAGCTATTTTGAAAGCGTTTCCCTTGCGCAGCACCCGGAAGAAGGTATGGAAAAACAATATTTGGAATATTTGGAAAATACAGAATGGTTGATTTAAACCGGAAGGAGGTTCCTTAGTATGAACGCACAGAAATTCACCCAAAAATCCCTGGAGGCTATCCAGGAGGCACAGAACCTAGCCATTGAACATCAAAATATGCAGATTGAAACGCCCCACCTCGCCTATTCCCTTCTCAACCAGGAAAACGGGCTTATCCCCCAGCTTCTGGTAAAAATGGGGATTCCGGCAGAAAATTTAGCCGCCCAAATACTGGATATTGTCAGGAAACTGCCCCGGGTCAGCGGTTCCGGGCGGGAACAGGGCAAGGTTTATGTTTCCCAAGAAGTTGACCGGTTCCTCATTGACGCGGAAAAAGCCGCTGAAAAGATGAAGGATGAATATGTCTCTGTAGAGCATATTTTTCTTACCCTGTTCGACACCAAAGATCGCTCCCTGAAAGAGCTTTTCAATACATTCGGGCTGAAAAAAGACGCCTTTTTGAAAGCTCTCGCCACAGTCCGTGGAAATACCCGCGTCACCTCTGATTCCCCGGAATCCACCTATGACGCGCTGAATAAGTACGGCTCCGACCTGGTGGAGCGGGCGAGGAACAACAAGCTTGACCCGGTGATTGGCCGCGACTCCGAAATCCGCAACGTTATCCGCATCCTCTCCCGGAAAACCAAAAACAATCCTGTCCTGATTGGTGAACCCGGCGTTGGCAAAACTGCCATTGCTGAAGGGCTTGCCCAGCGTATTGTCCGGGGGGACGTGCCGGACAGCCTGAAAGACCGGAAAGTTTTCGCTTTGGATATGGGCGCACTTATCGCCGGGGCTAAGTTCCGGGGGGAATTTGAGGAACGGCTGAAAGCAGTCCTGGCGGAAATTAAAAAGAGCGAAGGACAGATTATCCTCTTTATCGACGAACTTCATACCATTGTCGGGGCCGGAAAAACCGAAGGCTCCATGGATGCGGGCAACCTGTTAAAGCCTCTGCTGGCGCGGGGGGAGCTGCACTGTATCGGCGCAACCACCCTGGACGAATACCGGCAGTATATTGAGAAGGACGCAGCGCTGGAGCGGCGTTTCCAGCCGGTACTGGTAGATGAACCAACCGTTGAGGACACCATCGCTATCCTGCGGGGACTGAAAGAACGATATGAGGTTTTCCACGGGGTACAGATACAGGACGCGGCTATCATCGCGGCAGCTACTCTTTCCAACCGGTATATTACCGACCGTTTTCTGCCGGATAAAGCCATTGACCTGGTAGACGAAGCCTGTGCTATGATAAGAACCGAAATAGACTCCATGCCAACAGAATTGGATGAGATTTCCCGAAAGATTATCCAACATGAAATAGAAGAAGCTGCCCTGAAAAAAGAGACTGACGCTCTGGCACAGGAACACCTGGCAGAAATCCAGAAGGAGCTTGCAGAAATGCGCTCCCAGTTCAGCGCCATGAAAGCCCAGTGGGAAAACGAAAAAACTGCTATTACCAAAGTACAGAAGCTGAAAGAGGAATTGGAACAGGTAAACGCCCAAATTGAAAAAGCAGAACGGGAATATGACCTGAACAAAGCCGCAGAATTAAAGTATGGCCGCCTGCCAGAGCTTCAGAAGCAGATGCAGGAAGAACAGGCCCTGGCGGAAAAGGCTTCTAAAGGCGATTCCCTGCTCCGCGACAAAGTTACCGACGAGGAAATTGCCCGGATTGTGGAACGTTGGACAGGGATACCAGTGGCACGTTTAATGGAAGGCGAGCGGGAAAAGCTGCTCCACCTGGAGGACATCCTCCATCAAAGGGTGATTGGGCAGGAAGAAGCTGTCACAAAGGTATCGGAAGCAATCCTCCGTTCACGGGCAGGGATACAGAATCCCAACCGGCCTATTGGTTCCTTCCTGTTCCTTGGGCCTACCGGCGTGGGCAAAACCGAACTGGCAAAAGCCCTTGCCCAATCCCTGTTTGACGACGAAAAGAACATTGTCCGCATTGATATGAGCGAGTATATGGAGAAATTTTCTGTCTCCCGTCTTATTGGGGCGCCTCCCGGATATGTGGGATACGAGGAAGGCGGACAGCTTACCGAAGCAGTACGGCGCAAGCCTTATTCGGTTATCCTGTTTGACGAAATAGAAAAGGCGCATCCCGATGTATTCAACATCCTGCTCCAAGTACTGGATGATGGGCGGATCACTGACTCCCAGGGCAGGACAGTGGACTTTAAGAATACAATTATTATTCTGACCTCTAATCTTGGTTCTTCTTATTTAATTGACGGCATTGGCTCTGACGGGGAGATTACCGAGGGCGCGAGGGAACAGGTTCAGCAGCTTTTGAGACAGTCCTTCCGTCCTGAATTCCTCAACCGTTTGGACGAGATTGTTTTCTATAAGCCTCTCACCAAGGGCAATATCTTCTCGATTATTGACCTGCTGGTACAGGATTTACGGAAACGGCTCCAGGAGAAACAGCTTGACATCCGTTTGACCGAGACGGCGAAAACCTTTATTGTGGATAAGGGATATGATCCTATCTACGGGGCAAGGCCGCTGAAACGGTTCCTGCAAAGCAGCGTTGAAACCCTGATTGCAAAAATGATTATCAAAGAGGATTTGCTGCCGCAGACAACCCTCGTTGTGGATTATGACGGGCGGGAGCTGACGGTTGAAAAGGATAAATAAATAGAAAAGGCGCACTGGAACTTTCCGGTGCGCCTTGTTTATTCAATTATGCCGCCATCCATGATACAATCCCCTTTTTTCAATATTACGGTAAAATGGGATAATGCCCAGCCATTTCTTAAATTTTTCATTTTCAATGTCAAGCAAGGAACCGTTGGTGAAAGCTGGATCTTTTGATACAACCCGGGGGATTCCTCATACTTCGGCTCATATCCTTCTTCAAGCTTTATGCTCCATTTCCTGGGTTTCGATATTTCAGGAACTTCCGGGGCAGATTTAGAAGAAGCCGTTTCTTCAGATGACGCCGCATTTTCCGGCAGTGCAGGGGAACTTTCCCCATCAGTTTCATCCTAGACAGAAACACTGCATCCTGCCAGAAAAAACATAACCGCTGTTAAGAGTGCAGATAACCTAAAGATTTGTTCTATCCACTGTCATCCCTTTTTTCTTCATTATATTCTCTGTCTGATTTATTTTCAAGTAATTTTTTGTATATAGTAGTCTAACAGCCGCCTATCCTCACTCCGCTATAAAATCTACTAAGTGCGTTCATGAAATGTTTATGATTTTTCCCTATGTAATTTGATATAATACATAGTGAGATTTTATTAACAGTTTACACCCTGTCCTAAAACAGCGGGAAAAGAGGTACTTTCCTTGAGTAAGACAAAACATAAAAAATTCCTTCAGATTCTTTTGATCCTACTGACTGTCAGCGTTATTATTTTCATTTTCTCCAACTCCCGCGAAAACGCTGCGGATTCCAGCAGCCGCAGCCAACAAATTACCAGGTTTATCAATTATGCCCTACATTCGGTGAATATCCCCTGGAAAGTCAGCGAACATATGGTACGCAAAGCCGCCCATTTCCTGGAATATGCTTTACTGGGATTTTTTGTGGCTCTGACCGCTGCATCCTTTACTGCTAAAAAGCTTTTGCGGGGAGTCATTGCGTTTCCGGCATGTCTGGCAGTTGCTGTCATTGATGAAAACATCCAGCGCTTTTCCTCTGGAAGAACTCCCAGCAAGCTGGATGTTCTTATTGACTTTTGCGGCAGTTCATTCGGTATCTGCTTTGCTCTTGGTATTTTAATTTGGGTGCTTTATATTACCCATAAATATTCATACCCTCCCGAAAATCTTCCCTCCCAACAGACCAAATCGCCTTAAATACACATAAAAACTGCCGGCTGCTTTGTATTTGCACAACCGGCAGTTTCCTTTTCGGTACGCCATCATGGCAAACCGTTGGTTTGCTGGATGGCTGAAAGCGAAAA
>CAOJXI010000211.1 GCA_948465665.1 uncultured Clostridia bacterium
GGGGCTGCCCGCCCGAAGCTGGTACCAATCCCAATCTTATACCACCCCCGAAGCAATTCCAGCGGGCTTTTATTAAAATACTGACGAATCGGTTAGTTATCAGCCTCTTAGATAAGCTATTTCTTGGCTTTAAGCTTGCTGGGGTATTTCGCGCCTGCGGGCGCGACCAGGGGGCTTTTTAGGAAAGCCCCCTGGACCCGAAACCTTTTTAATCCGCCCTAGCTTGTACTCATCTTAGCTTTCTCCCGCAAATTTGCTTTATCGAACTCACGTCATATTAAAATGGGGGAACATTATGCTGAAAATTGACAAAATCCTGCGTTATAAAGAACGTTGTCAGCGCATCCAAACTGGCGCGCTGCTATTCGGCCCCACAGGGGACAGGCTTTTCGCAGAAACCCTGGAAAAAAAGCCTGGCTTTGTAGGCAGGATTGATTTTATCCATAAAATAAATATAACATCTCTGTTTGAAGTCTGCTGCAGTACAAACCCAGATTTTGATACAGGGAAAGCGGTCTGGTATCCGAGCCATATGACCTTCGACTATGCCGACGAGGACATAGTTTTCTATGAGGTAAAGTATATCACCAAGGATGACACAGCGGTATCTTGGCAGAAATGGGAAAACCGTTCCAAATCCCCTATTACTCTAACTCTGCGGGTACAGGCAGAGCAATGCCATACAGAACAGGAGGAAGACGGGACTTTTTATCTGGAAACTCCTATGACAGCCCATGGTTTCCGTGTAGGGGCTGCGGTTGGCAGTAATTTCGCTTTGGAAAAACGAGATCTTGTCCTTGTTCCAGGACAGATTATGGATTTTATGGTTGCAGCTTCGGCGGTAAACCTGGAAACAGAGACAAGGCAGGATGCTGTCCAGAAGGTAAGGGGATATCTGAAACAATCCCCGGTAGAAGAAATCATCTATGAACGCTATCAGGAACAGTATAACCAGTTTCTCCAGGAAACACCGTCCTTTGAGAGCAGCGATGAATTTTTAAACCATACCTGGATGTACCGCTGGTTCATTCTGCGCCATTGCATGGCAAAGCCTAACTTTGGATATCTCCAGCACACAGTAGAATATGAAGGGCGTTCCCATAAAGTGAGCAAAGTTCCCTTTGAACGGAAGGGCTGGGAGTTTACCAAGCTGATCCCCTTGTCCACACCCCTTCATTTAACTGACCTCCGCTGGCATCAAGACCAGGAACAGGCTCACGAAATAGCCCGCTCCTTTTTTTCTACTGCCGATGAAAACGGAATTGCCCGAACTGCTTATGTCCATGAATATGGAAAGCCATATGCTAATTATATGGTTTGGGCTGTGTACAAGCTTTATTTGGCAGATGGGGATTTGGATTTTGTGCGGGAAATGCTTCCGGCTATGGTACGCTTTGTGGAAGGACATGTAAAGGTATATGGCAATCCTTCCGACCTTCTCCAAATTGAGGAAGTCCATCAGCGCACCGGAAAAGAATATCAGCCAAGTTACTGGTACTTCCATCGGGATGAAAATGGGGAGTATCCCAAAAATCCAAAGGATACTTCCCGTTATACGCCGCTGAAACGGGTAGACCGCAGCGTTTACCATTATCTGAATTTAAAAGGGCTTTCGGCTATGTGCCGTTTGACGGGAGACCAGGAAGGAAGCCAAAAATATCAGCAAATGGCAGAGCGCCTTTCCACAGAGATAAACGAAAAGATGTGGGATCCTGAAACAGATTTCTATTATGACCTCCATTTCCAGACCGACGAAAAGGCAATGGTAAAAAATATTGTCGGCATATACCCTTATTGGGCGGAAATTGCTGGGGACAGGGAGAGAAAAGGAATTCTAAGGCTTTTTGACCAACAGCATTTTGCCGCTGGCTCTGCCTTTGCGTCAGTCTCCAGGGAATGTCCCGCTTACCGACCTATGGGAAGCTGGATGGGAAACTTTATCAAGGGACGGGACGGCTGCGTATGGTGCGGCCCATCCTGGCCCTATACAACGGGTATTGCCCTTGATGCTGCTGCAAGGCAGAGCAAACGGGAAGGCCATGCCTATGATAACGAATTTGGCAAATTCCTGCGGCAGTATTGTATTCAGCATTTCCGGGATGGGGTTTTGGAACGCCCCTATTTGGTAGAACATTATAACGCTAAAACCGGCGAACCCCTAAGCGATGACGCAGACTACAACCATTCCTATTGGCTTGACCTGGTAATAACCCATGTGTGCGGGCTGGAAGCCGGAGAACAGGAGCTTACAATCGACCCAATCGACATTGGTCTGAAATATTTCAAATTAGACGGGGTGAATATCCGCGGGAAACGATATGGGGTTTTCTATTCCAAAGGCAGGGACAGGAAACATCTTGGCTTGGAAAAGGGATTTACTGTTACACGGGATGGGGAAACTGTCTTCCACAGCGAAGAACTCGCTAAAACCGTTCTTCCCCTGGAATAAGGAGGGATGTTATGCCGCAGCTTGTGATATTAGCCGATGATTTTACAGGGGCGTTAGATACGGCGGCAAAGCTTGCCAGCCGCCATATTCCCTGTTATGTGACTTCCAGACGGGAAATCAATGCTTCCGATCTGCCGTCTGATTACGAAGTTTTAACGATTGACACAGAAACCCGCCATATTTTGCCGGAAAAAGCGTATTCCATTTATCGGGATTTATGCCAGAAGTGGGCAGAAGATTCCCGCTATCTCTACATTAAAACCGATTCTGTGCTGCGTGGGAATATCTCCGCGTCTTTGGCAGGGGCAATAGACGGGGCAGGCTGCCCGGCGGCATTTATCCCCGCCTTTCCCGCAGCAGGGAGGATTACCTGCGGCGGCAGGCATTTTGTCAATGGGGTTCCTTTGGAATGTTCCCCTTTTGCTTCCGACCCTTTAAACCCTGCCGCCACCAGCGATATTTCCGCTATTATTTCACAGGATTATCCTGTTAATTCCAGATTAGTTTCACAGGGGGAAGAAATTCCCCCGTTTTCCAAAGGTGGGAGTTCCGAAAGGCTCGTACTGCTGTTTGACTGTTCTTCTGACAGGGATATGGAACAGATTGGAGAAAACCTTAAATCGGCGGGGCTGCTCCGCCTTACTGCCGGTTGCGCTGGGTTTGCATCGAGATTTCCAGAGCTTCTTCCTTTCCGTTTTTCTCCCGGTGGGGATATTTGTCCCAAAGGGGGGTTCCTGCTCAGCGGCAGTGCAAACGACATTACCTATCAACAGTTGGACGCCGGGGAAAAGAACGGCTGGGAAATCCTTTCGCCGGAGTGGGGGGACATTTTAGAGGAAAAAATTGAGCCTGTCCTGTCCCGCTTGGAAACATCTTTCCATCAAAGCGGAAATACAAGGGCTGCTTTGGCAATTTCCCGAAGCTGTACACAAGCGGAAGGGTTCACTCAATTTGCAGCCTCCCACGGGTTGGACGGAAAGCAGCTTCATCATAAAATTCAACACTTCATTCAAAAGCTGGTTCCTGCTGTTTTAGAGAGAATTCCTGTTTGCAGTTTCGCGGTATTCGGCGGGGATGCCCTTTTTTCCTCCCTGGAAGCTTTACAATGCCGCTCCTTATGTGTTCAGGGAGAGATTGAAAGCGGCGTTCCCTTTTCCTTGGTAAATATCCATGGGAAGGATTATACAATTATCAGCAAGTCCGGCGGGCTGGGGAGTATAGGGGTTTTAGATGCCATTGGAAACGCCTGCTCCCCAAAAACATCAGATAAAATATAGAAAGGAACTAATTATATGATTGCAATTACTATGGGCGACGGCAACGGCGTAGGGCCGGAAATTATTTTAAAAACTTTTTCCGATTCCAAGTACCAGCTTGACGATTACTTCATTGTAATCGGGGACATATCCTGTATGGAATTTTGCTCGGAACAGTTAAATATACCAGTCCCCTTTCACGTTATCCACAACATAAAAGAAGCAAAGGCAGGGGCTTTAAATGTCTGGGATATGGGGCTTCTGTCTAAAAGCGACATTCAGCCGCGTATGCTCTCCAAAAAGGTTGGAGCAGCGGCAAGGGCTTATGTGGAGTTTGCAGCGCGGGAAACCCTGAAAGGAACTTTTGACGCAATGGTAACACTGCCTGTCAATAAAGAGGCAGTGCGTTTATCTGACCCTGGCTTTACCGGGCATACAGAATTAATTGCTGAAGTTTGCGGACAGGACGACTTTACCATGATGCTTTCTTCCGATAAACTGACAGTTACGCACATTAGCACCCATGTTTCTATGCTTCAGGCTGTGGCAAATGTGAAAAAAGACAGGATTATAAAAGTTGCTGAACTGACAAACGGGGCTTTGGTTGGAAAAACAAAAGGAAAGCCTAAAATTGCTGTGGCTGGGTTAAATGCCCATGCGGGAGAAGGAGGAGCTTTCGGGGACGAGGAAATTCGAGAAATTATCCCCGCTGTTGAAGAATGTAGGAAGATGGGATTGGATGTTTCAGGGCCATATCCGCCGGATACGATTTTTCTGCGGGCCTCCAAAGGGGAATTTGATGCGGTTGTGTGTATGTACCATGATCAAGGACATATCCCAATGAAGGTATTGGATTTCGCCGGCGGGGTCAATGTGACATTGGGGTTAAAGGTGATTCGGACTTCTGTTGACCATGGAACGGCTTATGATATTGCATATCAGGGAAAAGCAGATTGTAGGAGCTTTGTAGAAGCATATCGGTTTGCACAGCAGATGATCTGTGGAAAGAATTGGTTTAAGATGAGTATAAAATGAGCCCAATTAAAAAGGTTTCGGGTCCAGGGGGTTGTGCAGCGGAGCTGCACTCCTCAAAA
>CAOJXI010000212.1 GCA_948465665.1 uncultured Clostridia bacterium
GGGGCTTTTCAGGAAAGCCCCCTGGACCCGAAACCTTTTTAATCCGCCCTAGCTTATACTCATCTTAGCTTACTCCCGCCACTTTGCTTTATCAAACTCACCTTATTTCTCTAGTTTTGGAAATCTGAAAATCCATTATAACATCTATAAAATGTCAAATTGGACATGTTGAAAGTTTTCAACATGCTTTTTCTCAATTTGTTATAGAACAGTGGAAAACCAGTGTCAAAATTCATTGCTTTTATGGATTGAATGATTGTAAAAAATATGATTAAATACTATGGAGTAAAAAAAATTTCCAAAGAATGGGAAAGGAGTTGAAAATAGATGGACTTCCAAGAGGGCTGGTTATCAAACCCCCGGATATTTGCGGTGAATCGTCTTCCGGCACATTCGTCCCATGAATACCAGGGAGCAAATGGAGAACAGTTTACACAAACGCTGACGGATGGCTGGAAATTTTTCTATTCAGAAACGCCGCAGGCAATATTGGAATCCGCAGACAAATGGTTTCAGGAGGGATACGACATTACCCAGTGGGAGGATATAGAAGTTCCAGGCTATTATGTACTGCAAACAAAGCATGACAAACCAAGATATACGAATGTAATGTATCCCTGGGATGGGCTGGAGCCATTAGAACCAGGGCAAGTCCCGGAAAAGTGGAATCCAACAGCCTGTTATATCCGAGACTTTCAAAAGCCGGAAGGCTGGAGCCAAACCCTAATCCGTTTGGATGGGGCAGATTCAGCGGCGGCGCTTTGGTGCAACGGGAACTTTGTCGGGTATAGCGAGGACAGCTTTACCCCGTCAGAATATGATTTAACCCCTTTTGTCCATGAAGGGCAGAACCGCCTGGCGGTGGTCGTGTTCCGGTTCAGCACAGGAAGCTGGCTGGAAGATCAGGATTTTTGGCGGCTGAGCGGTATTTTTCGTGAGGTAACGCTGTTTACCCGCCCTAAAACCCATATACTGGATTACTTTGCCACAGCGCAGCCTAATGAGGATTTTTCCGAAGGAAAACTGGAAGTATCCATGCACTTAATCGGGGAATTGTTCGGCTGGGTATCTTTGGAGATGGAAGGAACGGTGGTTGGGGCAACCATCGGCGGTGAATATTTAAATTTGTCACTTTCCCTTCCAAACCCCAAGCTTTGGAGCGCAGAATATCCCAATTTGTACAATTATACCATCAAAGTATATGATGGGGAAGGGAAGCTGCTGGAAGTCATTCCAGGCCGGGCAGGGTTCCGAAAATTTGAGCTGAAAGACGGCTTGATGAAACTGAATGGCAAACGCATTGTATTTAAAGGGGTAAACCGCCATGAATGGAACTGTTTCCGGGGGCGTTCGGTTACAAAAGAGGACATGGTTCGGGATGTAAAGCATATGAAGCGCAATAACATCAATGCTGTCCGTACAAGCCATTATCCCAACCATACATATTTTTATGATCTGTGCGACGAATACGGCTTATACGTGATAGACGAAGCCAACCTGGAAACCCATGGAAGCTGGAATTGCAGCGGGAGAAATGGGGCTGAGACCGAAAAAACCGGAATTCCCGGCAGCCGTGAGGAATGGCTGGATACAGTTTTAGACCGCGCCAACAGCCTGTTCCAACGGGACAAGAACCATCCGTCTGTCATTATTTGGAGCTGTGGAAATGAAAGCTGGGATGGACGGGATATTTACGATATGGCGCAGCTGCTCCGGGGCTCTGATCCAACTCGGCTGGTTCATTATGAACGGGTAAAGTGGGACAGCCCTTTTGCTGGCTGCACTGACATTGAAAGCCAGATGTACACGCCTGTTTGGAAGATTGAGGCGTTTTTAAAGGAACATCGGGACAAGCCGTTTATCTGCTGTGAATACACCCACGCTATGGGAAATTCCAATGGCGCAATGCACAAATATACTGATTTAACCAAAACAGAGCCTTTATACCAGGGAGGATTTATCTGGGACTATATCGACCAATCCCTTTCAGTGCCTGATCCATCGGGATTAGGGGAACCATATTTAGCTTTTGGCGGTGATTTTGGGGATCGGCCTACCGATTATAATTTTTGCTGCAACGGGCTTTTGCTTGGGGATCGGCGGGATACTCCTAAAATCCAGGAAGTTAAATTTAATTACCAGAATTTTTCCTTGAAACCAGAGCTGTCCCATGTTGTAATTCAAAATGATTCCCTTTTTACGGACGCGGAGGAATACCAGCTTAACGCCTGGCTGGAGCGGGACGGGGAAACAGTTGCTTCCTATTCTGCCACAGCAAAGGCGGCTCCCGGCGAAGAAACAACTGTCCCGCTTCCCTTTGACGGACAGGCGGAACTGCCGGGAGAATATACGGTCAATGCTGCCCTTGTTTTAAAAGAAGATACCATTTGGGCAGATGCAGGGCATGAGGCTGCTTTTGGGCAGACAATCCTTCCTGTTGTGCAAACGGAAAAGGAGACCTGCGCCCTTCCGGTAAAGCTGGTTGATGGCGGATTCTGTTATGGGGCAAAGGGAAAAGACTTTTCCCTCCTTTATTCCAAAACGTCAGGCTTAATTACTTCTTACTGCTGGAAAGGGGAGGAAATGTTATTCTCCCAGCCGCAGTTAAATTTCTGGCGTGCTCCTACTGATAACGATATGGGCTGTAAAATGCCTTTTCGCCATGCTGAATGGAAGACAGCCGGAATGTATGCCAAACTGAATTCTGCTTCTGCCAGGCAGGAAGCGGACTGCGTTGTAATTGAAGGGGAATACCTTCTTCCGTCCGGCGAAACGGTTATACAAAGCTTTTCCATTACAGGGGATGGGAAAGTTGAAGTTTCCCTTCGTTACATGGGTGAAAAGCCTGTTGCCGTACCGGATTTTGGGTTGCTGCTGAAACTGCCTGTTTCATTTGAAAACGTGGAATATTTTGGCATGGGGCCGCTGGAAAATTATCGTGACCGCTGCCATGGGGCAAGATTGGGGAAATTTACTTACCGGTCTGCGGAAAATGTTACAGAATATTCCATTCCCCAGGAATGTGGAAACCGTACCGGGGTTCGTTGGGCAAAGGTAACAGACAGCGAGGGCAGGGGGATGATGTTTACAGCTCCGTACTCTTTCGACTGCTGCGCCCTGCCGTATACGCCCCATGAAATCGAAAACGCTTACCATCGCTACCAGCTTCCGCCTGTTTATGAAACAGTTGTCAGATGTTCTGCCGGACAGATGGGAATCGGCGGGGATGACAGCTGGGGAGCAAAACCACATGAGGAATATTTGCTCCATTTAGAAAAAGGAAGCTGCTTTACATTTTCCTTTCAGGGGATTTAAATAGATACAGATACATAACCGGATAATTTAAAATGCAGGAAATGGTTTTGCCCATTCCTGCATTTATTTTTTAACAGGGGCTTTTCCAAAAAAATATGCAAAATAGATTGTTTTTTGGGAAAAAATCCAGTAATATAATAAAGTACAGCGCTGTACCTTGCAGGCTGAAAATGACAAAATCAGGAGATGATACCGATGATCGCTTTAAAAGGCGGAAAAGTTGTCACTGTCACTAAGGGCACAATTGAAAACGGGGTAGTCCTGGTAGAAGATGGAAAAATAAAGGCTGTTGGAACAGTTGGAGAGGTATCCATACCAGCGGAAGCTGAAATTGTAGACGTTACAGGAAAATGGGTGACGCCTGGCCTGATAGACTGCCACACACATATTTCAACCTTCAGCGAACCGACGCCCCGCCCCAACATTGGCGATGGAAACGAAATTACAAATCCTATTACTGCGCAGCTTCGGGCGATTGATTCCATCAATCCTTACGACGTTGCGATTACAGCGGCGCGGGAAGCCGGTTTTACCACCTGCTACACCGGTCCCGGTTCTGCAAACGTCATTGGGGGAACTGGGATCAGCTTTAAATGCAAAAAAGGTGAGTCGCTGTTTGACATTGTGATTCCAGGTTCTGCCCAAATGAAAATGGCTTTGGGTGAGAATCCTAAAAACTGTTACGGCGGAAATAAAAAGTTCCCGCAAACACGTATGGGCGTTGCTGCCATTTTAAGGGAAACCCTTTATGACGCCAAGGTTTATTCGGACAAGCTGAAAGAGGCGGAAACCGATCCCTCTAAAGCACCTAAGCCTGACTTTAAACTCGAAGCCCTTGTACCTGTTGTTCGCGGCGAGATGCGCGTTCGGATTCACTGCCACAGGGCGGATGATATTACTACCGCTATCCGTGTTGCGGAGGAATTCCATCTGGATTATACCATTGAACACTGCACAGAAGGATACAAGATTTTGAAGGTTCTGAAAGAGAAAAATGTCACCTGCGTGATTGGGCCGCTGCTGATGGATCCCATGAAAATGGAAATCTGGGGCTGCCGACAGGATACCCCCGCTGTTTTGGAACAGGAAGGTATTAATTTCTGCTTGACTCAGGATACCTCTTCCGGGACAAGATGGCTGCCTATCTTTGTTGGGATTTGTATGGCAAGGGGATTGTCAGAGAAAACCGCCTTTGAAGCTGTTACCATTCGTCCTGCGCGTTTGCTGAAGCTGGATGATAGGATTGGGTCTTTGGAAGTCGGTAAGGATGCGGATATCGCGATTTTTGACGGATCGCCGTTTTCAAACTTTACGTTGTGTAAAGCAACAATGATTGATGGGAAGTTTGAGTATAATACCCTTTGATGGGTGAAAGCTAATTTGCGGGAGTAAGCTAAGATGAGTACAAACTAAGGCGGATTAAAAAGGTTTCGGGTCCAGGGGGCTTTCCTAAAAAGCCCCCTGGTCG
>CAOJXI010000213.1 GCA_948465665.1 uncultured Clostridia bacterium
GGGCTTTTTAGGAAAGCCCCCTGGACCCGAAACCTTTTTAATCCGCCCCAGTTTGCGGTTGGCTTAGCCTTTTCCCGCAAATGAGCTTTATCATACTCCCCTAAAACTAAATGAGAGCAAACATCTTCAAAAGATAAATCCCCAAAGTAATCGTAATCATTGAGAAAAAGGTAGTAACCAAAATAATCTGGCTTGCCAAATCCCCATCTCCCCCCATATTCTTCGACATAACATAACTGCTGACAGCAGTAGGGGCAGAAAACAGTACAAACAAAGCCCCCAATTCAGGCCCACGGAACCCCAGCAAAATCCCAGTCCCAATAATCAGGCATGGGAAAAAGACCAAACGGCAGAAGGAAGCGCTCAAAGAAATCTTAATATCAGACTTAAACTTTTGGATATTAAATTGAGCGCCCATAGTTAAAAGTGCAAGAGGTGTAGCCATAGAGGCAATATCAGAAACCGCCTTATCGAGAACGGAAGGAAGGCGAATCTGGAAAAGGGAAAAGATAATCCCCAGCACAGCGCCACAGAACAGAGGGTTTTTCAGAACTTCTATAACAGTATTACGGATTCTAATCCACAGAACCCCATTTGAATCATTATTTGTAATCACAGTAAAAGCAATAATGGCAAGGACGTTAAACGCCGGGATTGCGAAAGCTAGAAGCAGGGTCGTAGGCCCCAGCCCTTCCTCCCCGAACATATTCCTAGCCATAGGCACGCCTAAAATTAAGAAATTGCTTCGGAAAATCGCCTGAACAACAGTTGCAGCCTGGGGGCGGCTTTTGATAATCCGCGGGACAATCAGGCAGAGGATAAGGAACATCCCTATAATCCCCGATAAAGTAGTTATCACCAGTTTTGCATGAAATGTCTGTGTAATGTCTGAATTGCAGATGCTCCGAAAAGTTGACAGAGGCAAAGCAAGCTTAAAAGTCATTTTAGCCCCTTCTTCTGCAAAATTCCCGCTCATTATATTCATGTGTCTTAAAGCATACCCTACAATTACCAGCAGGAAAATTGGAGTGACTACATTCAGACTGTATAGTAAACTATCCATTTTTCATCTTGTATCCTTCCTTAAAAAGACCGCATTAAATTGTTCCATATTGCAGTTTTAGTTTGGACGTTCAGCGCGTTCCCGGTAATTCCCCAAAAATTCCAGAAAGTTCAGGCTTTGATGAAGGCTGCAAACAAAGTCAAGTATTTTTTTATTATGTAAGGAACCTTCCACATCCAGATAAAACATAAATTCAAAATCTGTATTGGGAATAGGGCGGGATTCCAGCTTTGTAAGGTTCAGGTTATTTGCCGCAACCTGGGAAATCAGTTGGTTCAAAGTACCTGCCCGGTGAGGAAGGGTAAACGCCAGGCTAATCTTATCTGCATCGGGATAAATCCACGGCTGTTTGGAAATACAGATAAAACGGGTGTAATTGGATTTTGCATCCTGTATTCCCTGCTCTAAAATTTCCAGCCCGTAAAGCTGTGCGCATAAATCCGATGCAATAGCCGCTGTTCCCCGTTCCAGGCTTTCAGATACATATTTCGCGGCAGCGGCAGTATTGGGGTACTTTACCGGCTCCCAGGCAGGATGGCCCCCAATATAGCCCGCGCACTGTGCAAGCCCCTGTTCATGGGAGTAAACCTTTTTTATTTCCTCCAGTTTTACGCCTGGTTTTACCAACAGGGAGTGATCCACTTTAACCCTTGTGCCCATACAGATATAAAAATGGTGTTTCCTCATTAAATCATATACAGCGGTGACAGATCCGGCAGTGGAATTTTCAATCGGCAGAACTCCAAAACTTGCTTCCCCCTGCTCAATCGCACGGAAAACATCGTCGAATGTTTTTAAAAACAGAATGTCCGGCTCTGAAAATAACTGAAGGCATGCCCTTTGTGAATATGCCCCTTCTACTCCCTGGCAGGCAACTTTTGCCGCTGCCGGCAGACGTTCCCCCATGGAACGTTCCAAGGCATCTGTTAAAAACTTCCGGTAAGAGTCTGCGCTTTCCTCTTGAAGACGTACTATCTGCTGGGTTTTGCTGATATTCATCATAGCTGTAAACAGCGCCTTTGCAGCTTCCCCATAAACCGGCCCAGCCAGTTGGGAAACGTGTTCCAGTACTGCTGTTTCCCTGCCGGACTGCAAAACCGGGAGATGGTTCGCCTTTTTATAGGCAGCTACATCCTCGACCACCTTCATCCGTTCACAGAACAATGAAACCAGTTTTTCATCTATTTGGTCAATACGGCTGCGACATTGTTGTAAGTCCATGCTAGTTCTCCCTTTTTCATCCGAAATGTTATGTAGAAATTACATTTTCCCCATTGGTGTCGGTTTTACATCCTTGGGGATGGGACAGCGGTATTCTGCGCCGTCTAGTTTCTTTTGCTTTTCATCTTTTGCCTTTTGGATAAGCTCAGGATTTTCAAAAAGGTCTATTGCTGCTCCTGCCAGTACCTTTCCGGCATACAGGGTGGACTTATGGGATAGCCCGCTTTTCCCTTGAGCTACAATCTGCCAGGAATGGCCTGGGGTAGCCGAAGCCCATGTTGCTGTTGAAATCTGCGCGGTAGGGCATACCCAGCTTACATCTCCTACATCTGTAGAACCTCCGCCTGCCTGTTCGCTGTGAATCAAAGGCACGATAAAATCGTTAATGTCCCGTCCTTCATGGTCTTTTAAAAACTGTATAATTTCCTCAGAAGAAGTTTTTTTCATCAGTTTTTCAAAAACAGGGGTGCGGTTTTCCACGCTTTCATTGATTGCCTTTGCAAAGGAATAATCTTCCGCTGTATATTCCGGCAGAGGGATTTGGTTCATATTGTCAAAAAGAAGCTTTTCCAGGGTGGAATTTAAAACCGTATTGGAACACGCCTTGATAAACTTGATTTCCACAGAAGTTCCTGTCATTAGGGCAGCTCCCTTTGCAATATCATTGACCCGCTCATAAATTTCCTGTACCTGGGAGGTGACAGGGGCGCGGAGCAGATACAAAACGTCAGCAGTTGGCTGCACCACGTTAGGGGAAATACCGCCGGAATTAAGGATAGCATAGTGCATACGTGCTTCCTGAATCACATGTTCCCGCAGGAAATTTACGCCTACATTCATTAATTCCACTGCATCCAACGCAGAACGTCCCAAATGGGGAGCGCCGGCAGCATGGGCGGATACTCCCTTAAAGGAATACAAAATCTGATAATTTGCCAGGGAACTTCCCGAAGTGACAGAATTGGTCGTACCAGGGTGCCAGCAAAACGCACAGTCCAATTCATCGAAAACGCCTTCCCTTGCCATAAAAGCTTTGCCGGAACCCCCTTCTTCCCCAGGGCATCCATAATAAACAACTGTTCCCTGTTTTCCGGCTGCTTCCAAATAAACTTTTACCCCAATAGCTGCTGCCAGGGAACCTACCCCTAAATTGTTATGTCCACAGCCATGACCGCAGCCGCCGGGATGATCAGACTGTTTTTCCGCAACCCCTGCCCGCTGGTTTAAACTGGACAGCGCGTCAAATTCCCCTAGAAAACCTATGACCGGTTTCCCATGCCCAAACCTCCCGGAAAATGCTGTATCAATCCCTGCAACGGGAACTGTCACCTCAAAGCCCTCCTGCTTTAACGCCTGGATCAGCACATTCGCAGAACGTTGTTCCGTAAATGCCAGTTCGGGAGTTTCCCATATTTCATCTGATAATTGATTCAGGTATTCCGCCTTTGCATCAAGCAGTTCACAGAGAATCTTTTTATCCATATCGGCAGCCTGTCCTTTCCCACCTTTTGATAATTTCAACAAATCAGCGCGGTACGTTTGCCGCAGCAGCAGCTCCCGCCCGCGCCGTCATTGGCGTTTTTACTTTTTTCTATTGTACCATCTTATCAATAGGCATGTCAATCACAGATAACTAAAAATGGACAAATACCATAAAAAACAAAAATGTTATAAAAAATTATTTATTTCTTAATGCGAAATAAATAAATTTGCCATAAACAATCTGTATGATATCTGTCAAGTTCAAAATAAAACAGACACCATTTGAAAGGAGAACCTACTATGAAAGCTAAAAGATTTGCAGCAATTATCTCAGCGGCTGTTCTGTCGCTTACATCTTTAAACGGATGCTCCGGTGAGGAATCTAAGCAGACCAGCCCTAATATTGTAATAAGCGCTTCCTATGTGGACGACACAGCAGCAGACAATCTGAAGCTGCATATAAATGAAGCCCTGCCAGACAAGGAAATTGATGTAACGACAATTTCTGTTGGAGACCCAGATAAAGACCCTACGTCTGCTATGGCTGGTATTATGAAGCTTACAACAATGTTTGCCGGTAAGGAAGCGGATATTTTAATAGCTGATTACGATACCGCAAAACGAAACGCCGGAAGTGAAATTTTTTACCCTTTGACGGATTTATTTACAGAGGAAGAATTGGAACCCTTTCAGGATAAGTTAATTTCCTTTGAAATGTCCGACGATGAGGGAAAATTAACTGGGGAAAAATTTGAAAATTGCGGAATTGATGTTTCTGATAATGAGGAATTAGCCGGAATGTGTGTAGGAGCTGATTCTGTGGGAATATATGTGATAAGTAATTCCCAGAATGTTGAGACGGCAAAGGAAATTTTCCGGCAGCTTGTATTTTAAGGCGAGTTTGATAAAGCTAATTTGCGGGAGAAAGCTAAGATAACCGCAAGCTGGGGCGGATTAAAAAGGTTTC
>CAOJXI010000214.1 GCA_948465665.1 uncultured Clostridia bacterium
AAGCGGGCTTTCTTCCGCTTCGTCCAACGTCGCAACGTTGGACAAAACCTCCAAATTTTCTCTTGCAGCCATCCAGCAAACCAACGGTTTGCGATGATGGCGTACCTAATGCCGAAAACCTTCCCATACATATCCCCGTTATTTTATTTTAATTTTCCCCTTTGACCATCCAGGCTTGTTGCATTGTTCCCCGCGCTCAATCGCCAAAGCATCACCAGGAACATCCTTAGTGATTGTAGAACCGGCGGCAGTAAAGCCGAAGTCCCCAACCTTAACAGGGGCGACCAAATTGGTGTTGCATCCAATAAAGGCATGGTTTCCAATTACTGTGCGGTGCTTGTTCATGCCGTCATAATTAACCGTAACACATCCGCATCCAAAATTAACTGCTTCCCCTACATCGCTGTCGCCCACATAGGTTAAATGGGAAACAGCGGTTCGAGCGCCAATATTGGAATTCTTCACTTCTGTAAAGTTGCCCAAATGTACACTGCCCCCGATGTGGCTGCCGGGGCGGATATGTGCGAACGGCCCCATGGAGACATTTTCCTCCAAAACGGAGCTTTCTATCTGTGAAGCATTTATGACGCATCCGTCCCCGATGGAGCTGTCCTCTATCATGGTATTGGGGCCAATGGTGCAGCCTGCCCCTATAACGGTTTTTCCTTTTAGGATTGTCCCGGGGTAAATCGTAGTCCCAACACCAATAACCGTTTCCGGCCCAATCAGTACGCCGTCAGAAGAAAGAATTTCAACGCCATTCGCCAAGTGCTTTTCCAAAACACGGCGGGCGGCAATCTGGTTAAGTTTCAGCAGTTCAGCGCGGCTGTTTGCACCAAGAACCGCGTCGCTGTCCGATACAACATAGGCAAGGGCCTTTACATGATCTCCTGAAGCAAGCATGGCACAATCTGTTAAATAATATTCCTTTTGGGCATTGTCGTTTTTCAGGCGCGGGAAAGCAGATAAAAGCCACTCTGCATCTGCCCACATCGCACAGTTGATTTCCCGTATTGCCTTCTGTTCTTCTGTCGCGTCCCGTTCTTCTACAATTCCCAAGAGGTTGTACTGTTCGTCCCGGATAATACGGCCGTAACCTTTGGGGTTATCTACCGAGACGGCGATAACCGTGAGTTTTGCCTCTGATTCCAGATGTGCCTGCCGGGAATTGTAAATGAGTTCTTCACTGATAAAAGGCGCATCCCCAAATAAAATCATGACCTGCGCCCCTTTTGGCAGGGAACGGAGGAAACTTTCAGCCTGCATTACTGCATGGCCTGTGCCAAGACGTTCATGCTGCCATACAGTATGGGTTCCCTCTGGAAGCAGGGCTTGGAGTTCTTCGCCGCCTTTCCCGCAGACAACGCAGGTCTGATCTGGCCGATACCCTGCTTTATTACACGCATCCAGCACCCAGGATATGATTGGCTTGAATAAAACCTGGCATAACGCTTTAGGATGGGCGGATTTCATCCGTTTTCCATCGCCGGCGGCCAGGATAAGGACTGCTGATTCTGACATGGATATTCCCCCTAATTAAAAAATACAAACATATGCAGTTTACAGGAAGATAAAACCATAACGATTCAATTTAGCCTATTATACCATTGCCTGCCGGAAAATGGCAAGGGAAAGTACGTGCTTTATGGAGTTCGCCGTAATAAAACTTTTATTCATCTTCCAAACGCTGCTTCTCTCTTTTATGTATCCAAACCGCAGCATATCCAATCAAATATACCCCTGATACCAAAAGGATAACAGTATATTTTGATTTATTGTGTGACACATAGGTTTCCGCGGTGTATTTGGGGTCTACTGTAATATATAAGTTCGTTTCCTTAATGGAAAGCACCCGCCGTTCAGCCGTTTTCCCCTCTTTAATCCATTGGTTCCCGGCTGATTTCGAGGGGGCTTCTTCTTTCCATTGGTAGCCGCTTTTAGCAGTTGTCTTATAAGTAACTATATATACGGTTCTGGTGGTCTGGCGGCGGTTGTAGCGGTTTGTTGTATTCTTAACCTGGGTGGGATAAACAGAATGGGCTTTAAAGGTGTAAATGCCTTTGTCCTCATATGCTTCTGCTGGGCGCTCCTTAAAAGTATAATAAATTGACATCCCCATCAGCAAAACTGACAGAAAGCAGAGACACATCCCTGTGTTTTTCAAAAGAATTTTAAATTGGGAAGGCCCTTTTTCCGTAACTTTTTTTTCAGATTTTTGTGGGGCTGTGAGTTTTTTATCCTGTAAAATGGTTTCTTCAACGATTTTGCGGTCGCGTTTCTCGCCCCACCTGTACGCAATATGGAGGATCGTCCAAACCGCCCCTATCAGCGTCCATACAAAGGCAAATCCCCAAAACCGGAAAAACATTACCATAAAAACGCCCATAAAGTTGGACATCATCTCAGGGGATAACAGGAACACTCCCGCCCAGCCTAAAATTTCACCTAACAGGTTCATGGAAAACCATAACGGCACGCGGCTTAATTGAAGATGTTTATGATATATATTTCCAAATATCAGGAATATTGCCCCGGTTAAAACTGGATTAATATAAAAAAGGAAAAGGTTCCCGTGCCCTCCCAGCAGCAAAATCCACCCCAATATAAAACAGGCGGCATTAAGCACAGTTGCGGCCGCAACAGCGCAGAATTTTTTCATACTGGTTCCCTCCATTCAAGATATATTGTCTTACTAACATTGTAGCAAATGGAGGGCGGTTTGACAAGTATAACTATAGCAATCCTTGATAAAATTGTCCATAGAGATAGATTATCAATTATCTGCCTGTTCCAGCAGCGGGCGGTATAACAGCACAGACTCTATTTCAGAAAATCCATTTTTCAAATAGAATTTATGGGAGGGAAACTCCCTCTGAGTCCCCAAAAGGACTGAATCACAGCCCGCCTTTAAAGCTTCTTCAAAAATGCTCTTTAAAAAAAGCGTTCCATAGCCCTTTCGCTGTTTTCCGGCTGAAATACAAAAGTCCTCAACCCTAAAATACGGCGCGTCTATACCGGGAACCACCAAAACAAGGGCAAGACCAATAATCTCCCCGTTTTCCTCTGCCGCGAAGCATCTCATGGAATCAGAACTGCAAAAGCCAGATAAGCAGGCTTCAATTTTGCCTTTATCATATGTTTCATTCCATGGGTCTGTACCGTAAGCGGATAAATATGCTTCAGCACATCGCGGCAAATCCCTTTCGCCAGGTTTTATGAATCGTAACATACCACTATCCCCCTCTATAAACAGGGCGCCTTTCTGCAAAGGCGCCCCATCCTTCAACATCGGTATTATCTACTTGTTCTGCATTGCCTCTTTAAACTCATCTTTTATCTTTTGCAGCAGCTCCGGCTCAGTTACAAGCTGGTAGGCGGTCATTGCAAAAGCCCGAACATTTAAAATCATCTGCTGGTTTGCATAATCAGTCAAAGTACAAGCTGCAAAATCCCTGGTATGCCCTGGAACCTTCCCATGGTCGCTGATGGAGAAATAAGGCTGGATCATTGGGCATTTCTGGCTGACATTCCCCGCGTCTGACGATCCCTTGGAAGGTTTGGCAGCGCCTACCTCCGGCACGCCCGCCTGGATTAAGTTTTCTGTAAACACATCAGAAAGGGTTTCGTTTGTAATCATATTATCATAGCACGCCTCAAAGTTGGTAATTTTCACTTTAGCGCCGTTTGACATGGCGGCAGCTTCCGCGCAGGCTTTGACCTGCCCTACCAACTTTTCCAGATAGCTTTTTTTATCTGCCCTAACATAGAATTCAGCCATCGTATAGTCCGGTACGACATTGGCGGCTTCTCCGCCGTTTTTAATGACCCCGTGAACTCTGGCGTCAGGCTGGAAATGCTCCCTTAATACGCTGATATTATTGAAAAGGGAAATACAGGCATGAAGGGCATTAATCCCTTCTTCGGGGCAGGCAGCGGCATGGGCGGTTTTCCCGAAAAATTCAAACCGCAATGGGACAATCCCCAAGGATGGCCCGCTTCTATAATAGCTGTCGCTGGGATGGGTCATTAAGGCTGCATCTACATGGTCGAAAGCTCCGCCGTCGGCAAGTGCTGCCTTGCTTCCATCGGTTTCCTCGGCAGGAGTTCCATACACTTCAATGGTTCCGCCAATATCTTTTAAAATCTCCGCAGCCACGATACCAGCCCCTACGCTGGTAGTTCCAAGGATATTATGCCCGCAGCCATGCCCGATTCCCGGCAATGCGTCATACTCTGCTAGAAACGCAATCGTTGGGCCGGGCTTTACAGATTTCTTTATCGCTTTAAACGCGGTTTCAATTCCCATAAACCCCTTTTCAACGGCAAACCCGTATTTCTCCAAAAGGGAACAATGCTGGCTGCTGGCAAAGACTTCTTCTTTCCCCAATTCGGGATGGTCAAATATGGCTTTACTGACAGCGGTAAGCTCCGGCTTCAGGGCTTCGGCCTTTTTTTGGATAGATGAAAAGATTTCAGACATAGATTTAATACTCCTTTTTCTTATATTTAACTTGTGTTCTTCTATGAGTCCCCTCTAAAATTGCAAGGTTATTGGTCTTAGGGACGCCATCATGGCAAACCGTTGGTTTGCTGGATGGCTGCAAGCGAAAACTTGGAGGTTTTGTCCAACTCTGCGGAGTTGGACGAAGCGGAAGAAAGCCCGCTTAATGGGGCTGCCCGCCCGAAGCTGGTTCCAATCCCAATC
>CAOJXI010000215.1 GCA_948465665.1 uncultured Clostridia bacterium
GAAGCAATTCCAGCGGGCTTTTGATTTTGAATACTGACGAAGCGGTTAGGTATCAATCTTTTAGGCGAGGTTCATATTTACTTTGAGCAAGCTGGGGTATTTCGCGCCTGCGGGCGCGACCAGGGGGCTTTTTAGGAAAGCCCCCTGGACCCGAAACCTTTTTAATCCGCCTTAGCTTGTACTTGTCTTAGCTTATCCCCGCAAATTTACTTTATTAAACCTGCATTTTTAATACTTTGGACAGCCCAAAGGATTTCTTCCCGATCCTGAACCAAAGCCATTCTTACATGTCCTTCCCCGGAAGGGCCAAAGGCGCTTCCCGGTGTAACCAATACCCCGGCTTTCGCCAGAAGCTCTTTTGTAAAGGTCAGCGAATCAGAAAATCCTTCTGGTATCTCCGCCCAAACAAACATAGTGGACTTACACCGGGGGACATTCCAGCCAATTTCCGTCAGCCCGTCGCACAATGTGTCCCGCCTGTCCTGGTAAGCCTGCCGAGTCCGGGCTACACTGGACTGGTCGCCTGTGATTGCAGCAATGGCGGCTTTCTGAACTGGCAGGAACATCCCATAATCCATATTGGATTTTAATGCAGACAGCATCCCCACTACTTCTTTGTTTCCAAGGCAGAAGCCGATCCTTGCGCCAGCCAACCCATAGGTTTTGGACAGGGAATTAAATTCCACCCCAACCTCTTTCGCGCCCGGATAAGCCAGAAAACTGCCGCAGGCTGCACCATCAAAAACCAGCTCGCTGTATGCGTTGTCGTGGAGAACTAGAATGTCATGTTTTTTGGCAAAGGCGATTAATTCCTCATAAAAACTAGCTGGTGCCACAGCCGTCGTTGGATTATTGGGATAGGACACAATCATCAGCTTGGCTTTGTCCGCAATAGAATCCGGTATTTCTGAAAAGTCTATCAAATAGTCCTTTTCTTTGCGCATAGGCATGAAATACTGTTTTGCCCCCGCGATTAGCGGGCCGTCCCCAAAAATTGGATAACAGGGGTCAGGAACCATGATAATATCCCCTTCATCCGCAACGCACAGGGATATATGTGCAAGCCCATCCTGGGAACCTAATAGTGATACTACTTCATGGTCAGGGTCGATTTCCACGCCATACCTCCGCCAGTACCATTCGGCAGCAGCCTGCTGAAGCTCCTTCGTGTCACTTAAAGCATAGAGATAGTTTTCCCCAATACCAGCCGCATCTATCAATGCCTGCCTGACATGGGGGGATGGCGGAATATTGGGTGATCCAACGCTTAAATCCACAACATGGCGGCCAGCAGCTTCCTGCTCCTTCCGCATTTGGGACAGTTGGGAAAATATCCCTGTCCCAAAATGTTCCATTCTCTTTGCAAATTCCATTATGTAAGGCATCCTCTCTGTCAAAAAATTTCGGTTTTATGAAATGAAATCTACATCTATATACAGGCTCCAACAGAATGTCCGGGAGCCATCTTGAGCTATTATAACACAAAGCATATCGTTTTGACAGAATAAATCTGCAAAGTACAAAATCTTTTTGAAAATAAAATGACAGAAATGTAATAATTTTTCTTGCGAAAATTTCCAATAGGCGTTATACTATGTATAATGTATTATAATTTCTAATCTGAGACTTGGTTTTAGGAAGAAATACTTTTCTGAGTCCATAAAAGTTATTTCAGCTTGGAACATACAGCAGGAGGAATATACAAATGAAACTGCTTATACTGGGCGGTACAGGCGTAATTAGCTCCGCAATTGTCAAACAGGGCCTTGCTGCCGGCCATGATATTACAATTGTAAACCGCGGAACGCACGTTTCCCCTTATGCCAAACAGATTTCCTGCATCCAGGCAGATCGAAAAGATCCTGCATCTTTTTCTTCCAGGCTGGAGCATTTAACCTCGGACGTTGTAATTGATATGATTAGCTTTCAGCCAAGCGATGCAAAGCAGACGCTGGAACTTTTCCGGGGGAAAACAGGACAGGTTATTTTCACATCCAGTACTGCTGCTTATCAACGTCCTTACCGTTCTTTTCCGGTTCAGGAGGATGCAGAAGAATTATGTTCTTCGCCAGATTTTCCATATGCTTTCCAAAAGGCTGAAATGGAACGATTTCTGCAAAAGGAGATGGTACAGGGTGAAATTCCTATTACCATTATCCGTCCTTCCCTGACTTTTGGAATTGGGGCGGCAAATATTGGCGTGCTACGTCAGAATTATAATATTGTCTGCCGGATGAAACAGCATTTACCTCTGGTAATGATTGGGGAAGGGACAATTCCCTGGTCTTTTACCTTCTCCGATGACTTAGCAAAGGGTTTCCTTTTGTGTTGTCAAAATCCCAAAGCTTACAATCAGGCTTTCCATATTACGAACACGCAAACTGTCCTATGGGAAGACCTGTACCGCGTGATGGGTGAGATTATTGGCGAAAAACCGGAATTTCTCTATGTTCCTTCCCAAACGCTCCATTATGCCAACCCGGACTTATTTGCCCATTTCTGGTATGAGAAACGGTTCCCCTCCGTTTTCTCCAACAATAAAATTTGTTCTGCTGCCCCCGATTATGCGCCCTCCGTTTCGCTGAAGGACGGCATGTCCTCTGTTATCCGCTGGTGGGAAGAAGGCGCAGGGGCTGTTGACCAGCAAAAATGGAAGCTTGAAGATGATATCTGCCAATGTGTTTTGGATTTCCAGGAATCTTTGCGTTCCGCTTTCTTCCCGAAATCATTATAATAGTTAGAAAGAAGGGATTCTTATGGGTCTTGCAGAAAGATTGATAGACTTCGTTTCCCCTGAAGAATACGACGATCAAGAGGATGAATCTTATTCTTCTACTACTGATGCCTATAATTCTTCTATTCAAGCCGGAATCGTTTTATTTAAGCCAAAGGATTTTCCACAGGCTAGGGAAATTATTGACCATCTTATGCCGAACCATGCCGTTATTATTAACCTGGAGGGCATTGAACCGGAAAATTTAAGAAGGATGGTTGATTTCTTTGCCGGGGTCGCTTATGGGATTCAAGGGAAATTTACAAAGGCTGCCCGCTTAACCTATGTAATTGCTCCGCCTGACGTTGAATGTGAGGATGAACGTTTTGACCGTTGGGAACAGGAAGATCCTATGGTTCTTTAATAGTTTGTGGCTTGGTTATCATCATTAGAACAATTATTTTACCTCCCTTATTTGGCTGTGGCTGCCGCCTGGCTGAATAGGGGATTTTTTTAAGCCCATCCATTTAGAACCTGGTTTTTTCCTCCATACAGTGATATAATATTGTTGAATTGGCAAATATCTTTTATCCAATACAAAATACGATAGGGAGGAAAGAAAAAATGGATTACGCAGTAACCCCAAATATCAAGGAGGCCATTCAAAAGTTAACAAGCCTGGATTCAGTAAAGAAGGCCCTTGCCTTTTTAAAGGAAGATCATGAAAACTCTATTTCCGATCAATTAGAACTGGTACAAATTCCAGCGCCAACCTTCCACGAAGAAAAACGCGCTGCATATATGACAGAGTCATTCCGTAAGCTGGGATTAACCGATGTACATATTGACCGTAACGGCAATGCAATAGGTATAAGGAAGGGCAAAGGGAACGGCCCTAAAGTTTTAATTGATGGGCATATGGATACTGTTTATCCAATGGACACCCCCCTTAACCCCCGCCGGGATGAAAACTATATTTACTGTCCTGGCATCACAGACGATACCCGCGCTTGCGCCGCTATGCTGACGCTGATTCGGGCATTGAACCATGCAGGCATTGAAACAGAAGGAGATTTAATCTTTATGGGTTCTGTCCGTGAGGAAGGCCGCGGGGCTTTTGGCGGAATGAAGGGCTTTTTTGACGACAACAAGGATATTGACGCGGCTGTATGTATGGACGGCTGCGGAATAGGACAGATTATATATCAGTCTACTGGTTTTAAAACTATGGAAGTGACCTTTCATGGGATTGGAGGCCATGCCTATATGACCTTTGGGGAAGTGGCGAACCCGCTTCACGCCGCGGCGCGGGCTGTGGCTAAAATTGCAGATTTGCAAGTCCCTTCCAATCCTAAAACTACTTATTGCGTTTCCAATTTCCATGCTGGAAACGACGCTGGAATTCATGCGATTGTACCTTCTGCGTCTATTAAAATCAATTACCGTTCAAATGGACAAAAAGAACTGGAACAGCTGGATGCTGAGATTGCACGGTGTATTAAAGAAGCGTGCCAGGAGGAAACCAAGCGTTGGTGCAAGGATGAAATTACTTACACCATAGAAACCTACTGCGACGTGCCTGCCGGAAGCCTGGGACAGCACGATCCCATTGTAGAAGCTGCATGGGAAGCAATTACTTTCCTTGGAAAGAAACCAGGTCTTGTAGAGGGCGGCCCGACTAACGCTTCTATCCCCATCAGCAGAGGAGTTCCAGCTGTCTGCATTGGGGATGAAGTTGGAATGGAGACATTCTGCCATAATGCTGCTTCGGAAAGGTTCCCTGTTAAGGATACATGGCAAATGCCGCAGTTGGCTATGTTGATTGCTTTGGCTTCTGCGGGAGTTGGAGAGGATATTAAATCCATTCTGGTTTAATAAGGCTAATTAGCGGGGGGGGGGTGCAGCGGAGCTGCACTCCTCAGAAGCCCCCTGGTCGCCAGTTCAGCTCTGCTGAACTGAACCCGCCAGGCGCGAAAT
>CAOJXI010000216.1 GCA_948465665.1 uncultured Clostridia bacterium
TTGGACAAAACCTCCAAGTTTTCTCTTGCAGCCATCCAACAAACCAACGGTTTGCCATGATGGCGTACCTAAGGCCGAAAATCAGAAAATTTCGTCGGGCTCATGCTAATACATTTGTAAAAGCCATACAGAAGGGGAGAAACAATCATGTTTATATTGGACGGGGAAATTTTGAACTTCTGGAAAAACCAAAACCTGTTTTGCAGGATTGCCAGGATGCCATTGTCCGGGCAGGCATCTGCACCAGCGGCTTTCATATTAAACATAGCGGCGCGGCAGATTCCGCCATATCCGCTGGGGGAGATCGGAAATGCCTGCAAGCTTTTCGGGAGTTGGAGAGGCAGAGTAATCAAGCCCGCTGTCAGTTGTGAGGAGGGATTTTGATGAAAAAGAAAATCATCCATTTTTTTAAGCAGGAAACGGTTTTATGCGCTGCGTGGGTTCTGGCAGTTGTCTCCATGTTTTTTGTCCATCCAGATTTAGAATATATCTCCTATATTGATTTTCGGACGCTGGCAATTCTGTTCTGCCTAATGGGCGTTATGGCTGGGCTGCAAAAAACAGGCGTTTTCCAGTGGGTTGCACAAGCACTTTTGGGAAGGGTGCGAAAAGCCTGGCAGCTTATAATAATTCTTGTTTTGCTCTGCTTTTTTTCCAGTATGCTGGTTACAAATGACGTTGCACTTATTACCTTTGTGCCGTTTACATTTATCATTCTGGACATGATAGGGAATGAAGCCAAAAAACGGCTTGTCATCCCCATTGTTGTATTACAGACCATTGCCGCAAATCTTGGCAGTATGCTTACGCCCATAGGGAACCCGCAAAACCTCTATCTTTATGGCAAAGCGGGGATTTCACTAGGAGCCTTTGTCCTTCTAATGCTGCCCTATACATTGGTTTCCCTTTTTATCATTATAATTTGGAGCTTAATCCAGGCTAAGGCATACAATATTCCGATTACAGTTTCTTTTAACGGGGAAACAAAGCTTTCAGGAAAAACTGTCCAGATGGCTGGTTATGGAATCCTTTTTGCCCTCAACCTGCTCACGGTTGCGAGGGTAGTTCCCTATGGATTGACAATGGGAATTACATTTGTTGGGTTGCTGCTGATAGATAAGTCGGCGCTTTTCCGTGTGGATTACAGCCTTCTGCTGACGTTTGTTGGATTTTTTGTTTTTATTGGTAATATGGGAAGGCTACCGGCTTTTTATCATATTTTGCAGCAGATGGTTTCCGGCAATGAACTGTTTGCAGGCGTTGTTGTAAGCCAGGTCATCAGCAATGTTCCGGCTGCGCTTTTATTGTCAGGGTTTACAGATAACTTCAATCCCCTAATCATAGGAGTAAACATTGGAGGGCTTGGGACGCTGATTGCATCCATGGCAAGCCTTATTTCTTATAAACTCATTGTCCGAGAGGAAAGCAAAATAAAGGGAGCTTATTTCTGGTACTTTACATTGGCAAATATTTGCTTTTTAGGGGTTCTGTTCGCATTTGCATCCTTTTATTGATTAATAGCAAAGTTAAGAACAGTGCTGCCTAAAAAGTTGAGTAATTTTTGTTATACGCATAATTACAATACAGAAAAATATAAGCCTGCGTTTTCTCCCTAAAATTATCACTAACTGGCTGATAAAACGCATATATATTAACGATAGCGCGTCAAATTGAGGTGAGGCCATCTCAATGTTCTATCAAAAAGTATATGAAAGATATGGAAAAAAACAGTATCCATATCAAAGGGAGAGTGGCGGCAATGAAAGGTTTACCAGAAGAACGAGCCGTCCTTTTGGGGCGTTATATCGCAGAAAACGGCGCTACCGTCCGAAAAGCGGCCAAGGTTTTTCAGATTTCTAAAAGTACAGTACATAAAGATGTATCCGAACGTTTAAAAAAACAGAACAACGCCTTATACCTACAGGTCAAGCAGGTATTGGAGCAAAATAAGCAGGAACGTCATATCCGCGGTGGTATGGCTACACGGGAAAAATATGAAAAATTAAAGCAAGATAATACAAGGGATTTTGAGCATGGTATTGAATAAAGGGGGCTTTCCCAGCGCTGGGAAATGTGCTATACTTGGAAAAGCACAGCAAATACGGAAGGATGAAGAAAATGAAAGATTCCATATTCCGCCCGGCGGAGATTCTGCTTCCCGCTCTGGAAAAGGGCATAGATTTGACCAAATGGGCAGTAGTCGCGTGTGACCAGTATACATCCCAGCCTAGCTATTGGGATAAAGTCGAAACATATGTAGGGGATTCTCCCTCCACTCTGCGTCTCACCTTGCCGGAAATTTATCTGGAACAGGCCCAAATACAGGTCAGCCAAAAAATTGAAAGTATCCAACATTTTATGAGGGAATATTTACAGAAAAACCTGTTTCAATCATATCCCGACAGCTTTGTATACATAGAACGTACCCTGTCTGATGGAAAAGTTCGCAAAGGTCTGCTTGGGATGCTGGATTTAGAGGAATACGATTACCATTCCGGCAGCAGCTCCCGGATCCGGGCAACGGAAGGAACTGTTTTAGAACGGATACCGCCGCGTGTCAAGGTACGGGAGTGTGCTGCGCTGGAGCTTCCTCATATTATGATGCTGATTGACGATGTCCAGAAGACCGTGATTGAACCGCTGTCCAGCCAAAAGGACAGGCTTCCGCTGCTTTACAGTTTTTCACTTATGCAGGGAGGAGGAAATATCAAAGGATACCGCATTCAGGGGAAGACCGCCAGCGCTGTCCAAGAGGCTTTGGAAAAACTTGCCCAGCCAGAGGCGCTCGTCCAGAGGTATGGTCTGCCCCAGGGAACGCCGCCGCTCCTGTTCGCTGCCGGAGATGGGAACCATTCCCTCGCTACTGCAAAAGCCTGCTTCGAGAAATTGAAAAAAACTCTCCCGGAAAGCGAATGGAGAAACCATCCTGCCCGGTATGCTTTGGCGGAAGTGGTAAACCTCCATGATAGTTCGCTGAAATTTGAGCCGATCCATCGGGTGGTGACTGAAACCAATCCCCAGAGGCTTTTGTCTGCCCTAAAAGATTTTTGTGGAGCGTTCAAGGCAGGAGCAGATGCCAAGGGACAAAAGATAACAGCTGTTTCAGCCAATGGGACAGAAACCCTCCTTATGGAAAAGACTACATCAAACCTGGCAGTTGGAACCCTTCAGAATTTCCTCGACCAATATCTGAAGGATAATCCCGGCAAAATCGACTATATTCATGGGGATGACATTGCAGTTGAACTTGGACAAGCTCCCAGCAGTATTTCTTTCCTTCTTCCTGCTATGGGCAAAGAGGAATTATTCCCAACTGTCATTTTAGACGGCTCCCTTCCCAGAAAAACTTTTTCTATGGGCCATGCCCAGGACAAGCGCTACTATATCGAAGCCAGAAAAATTGACCTTTGATCTTTACAGAAGGTTTTATCAGGAGGTTGAAATGATTTCTTATCATATCCGTCCTGTACATTGGGACGATCCCCATGAATTGGAGGCCATCGCAGAGATAGAAGCTGTTTGTTTTCCACTGGCGGAAGCTGCTTCTTTGGATTCCATCCGTCAAAGGGCGGTGACGTTTCCAGAAAGTTTTTTTGTTGCAGAAGAAGATAGTCCTGTCCAGGGAAGGCTTGTTGGGTTTATTAATGGATGTGTGACGGATGAGATGACGATTCGTGATGAAATGTTTGAGGATGTTTCCACCCATTGCCCTAATGGTGCATATCAGGCTATTTTCGGTTTGGATGTTCTCCCAGACTGCCGCCGGCAGGGTATCGCAGCCGGATTGATGAAGGTTTTGATTGCAGCAGCCCGATCCGCAGGGAGAAAGGGGCTTATCCTTACCTGTAAAGAGCGCTTGATACCATACTATGAAAAATTCGGTTATCGTAACCTTGGCGTTTCCAAATCTGTCCATGGCGGCGCGGTTTGGTTCGATATGGTTTTAGAGTTCTAAAATAAGTGCCAACAGCGTGTTTTGCCGTTGGCACTTTGTTTTTGAAGAGATTTTCCTTTATAGCTGAATCCAATCAACCGGATTCCCATGCTGCTCAATTATTTGACATAAGTCATTTGCCTGGAGCCATATCGTAGCAGTATTCACATTAGGATGAACACCAATCATATGATCCCTAAAATCAGCGTCAATAAAGACCTTAACGCGGTGTTCCGCATCGTTCAGCACGCCAAAGGGCGTAACCGCCCCTTTAGAAAGCCCAAGCATATTGTTTAAATCTGCTTCTGACGCAAAGGAAAGCCGGCGGCTTTCCAAACGGGTTTGTATTTCCTTCAAATCTACATGTTTATCCTTTTGCAGCGTCAACAAAAAATACTGCCTTTTCTTATCATCCCGGACAAAAAGGTTTTTAGCAACAATGTCCCTGTCAGGCAGTTTCAAAGCATCGCTTTCCGCCATAGTGTAAATGGCTTCATGCTCCGCTATTTGGAAAGCGATTTTCTCGTTTTTCAATAGCTGGAGGATATCCTCTTTCTTTACGATCATATTTATTCTCCAAAAAACTTTACAGGGAAAGAATTCCACTGTTTTTAACGTGGGTTCGTTGAAAGCTTCCTCTAAACTGTAAGGTTATCAGTCTTAGAGCCTGTTTAGGATCTCAACGTGTGCGGGGAGATTCTAAACAGGCTCTTAGGTACGCCATCATCCGCAAACCGTTGGTT
>CAOJXI010000217.1 GCA_948465665.1 uncultured Clostridia bacterium
AGAAACGATAACTAACCGTTTCGTCAGTATTCAAAATAAAAAGCCCGCTGGAATTACTTCGGGGGAGGGATAAGACGGGGATTGGAACCAGCTTCTGGGGAGCGCCCCATTAGGCGGGATTCTTCCGCTTCGTCCAACGTCGCAACGTTGGACAAAACCTCCATACTTCCTCTTGCAGCCATCCAGCAAACCAACGGTTTGCCATGATGGCGTACCTAAGACCATAAAGCTGAAAAATTCAAAGGTTTATCAATGTAAAAACCCCCTTGAAGCAGTGTTGCTTCAAGGGGATTTTATATTTACTGTTCTTTTTCCACAACATGGATAATAACGGAATAATCGCCGGAAGCCCAAACCATGGACTTATTAGGGGCGTATATTTTCACGCCTGTACTGAACTGCCCTGGCAGAATTTCGCGGCTGCTCATATCAATTTCAGCTACAAAATCGCCTGGCGTCAGCTCGTCTAAAACATCCTTCCTGCCGTAAATCAGGACGTTAGAAAGCCGGTTGGTAGTAACCGTTATCTCATAATCGCTGGATTGATTCAAAATTTGGAAATCCTCGACATTGATATATTTCCTCTCAATATTATCCAACTTGAATTCAACCACAACATTTTCAATATTCCTTATATTTTCAAAATTATCGGGCAGTGCTTCCGAAACATCAAAGACAAAAACACTGTTTGGCTCCAGTTCTTTCATATCCACATAGCCCAGAGCAACCTCTGTAAACCGTTCCGTAGTATCGGTTGGGACTGCAACTTCCAGCTTCGAGCTGGAAAGCGAATACTTCAAATCTTCTTCCTGAATACCAGGCGGAAGGTTTAAAAACCGGATTACAAAGGGCAATTCCCTAATTTTTAGAATAGGGATAGTAAGAGAAGCGGTTTGAATATCAGTAGTAATATGGTCGGAAACCACTTCGCTCCCATTTTGATCCAAAAGCAGGATATCACCTTGTAAAGTAGTCGTTTTTTGTAAAGGCTTGTCCAACTTATAGCGAACAACACACCGTTTGATTCTGGAAAGCTGTTCGTCCGGGCCGGTAATAGAGATGTTTTTGGGGGAAATGGTATGGTCTTTTCCAATATATCCTTCTGGAATAGTTAATCCTGTTAAGTCAGCCTCTATAGGAAACGTTTTTGTGGAATAAACGTCCAGTTTTACAGAAATGGTATTTGGCATCAAGCTTAAAAATTCTAAATCTTCATTTTCACCTTTTAAGGTGAGCTTGTATGTCCCTGGGCCATCAATACGGGTTACACTGGGGATAACGTTCAAATCCTCCCCTTCTATCTGGCTTAAACGGAAACGCTTGCCTTTCACATTAACAATAACTGATTCTTTCGCTTCACCAATGATTTTTAGCCCTAAAAGGTCAAAATAATCCTGCCAATCCTTCATATCTACCGTTACCATATATTCAGCTTCCTGGTCTGGGTTAATATAGGCAGCTACAAAAAACCAGCATATCAATCCCACAATCACTGCTACAATTTGAAGAAAGCGGTTGCTTTGGGAAAGGTTTCGCAAGGTAAACGTTTTTTTCTTCATTTTTAAACCAGTCCTCTTTTTCGGGTATTGGCGGAAATGTCAATTCTTCTTACTTTTCCAAAAAGATTCTTTTTTCTCAGAAGTTTCTGAAACGGCTCCGTCAGAGAGTATTTCCGTTTTCAGCAGTTCGGCAAGGCTTTCCGCATTATAATTACGAGTTAAGATCCCCTTAATTGCTACAGAAATAACCCCTGTTTCTTCGCTGACAATAATGACGACTGCATCAGAATTTTCGCTCATGCCCAGCCCGGCCCTATGCCTTGTACCAAGTTCCCGGCTGATTTCATGGTTATCTGACAGGGGCAGGTAACACCCGGCGGCGAATATCTTCCCGTCCCGTATTATCATGGCCCCATCGTGGAGGGGTGAATTTACAAAAAAGAGGTTTCCTATCAGCTCTACCGAGGGGATTGCATCTACAACTGTACCGGTTTTTATAATTTCTCCCAGTTTTGTTGTACGCTCCAACACCATCAGCGCCCCCGTTTTACTGCGCGCCAATGTATTGGCGGCATTACAGATAGTACCGATAGCGGCATTCCACTGCTGCTTCTGTGTATTTGCGTCAAAATGCCCAATATTAAAAACATTTAAATTTGATATTCTCGTTCGGCCTACAGTTTCCAACATTCGTCTGAGTTCTGGTTGGAAAACAACCAGCAGCGCAATTACTCCATATTGGAAGACCATTTCCAACAAATATCGCATTGTATTTAATTCAAACAAATCTACCGCCATATAGAGCGCCATCAAAAGCAGCAGACCTTTTAAAAGCTGCATCGCGCGGGTTTCCCGCACAAGCTGCAACACTTTATACACCAAATATATGACTAGAAGGGTATCAATGATATCTACTGGATGTATGGATTGGATCATCCCCCGGATATCTGCTGATGTCAATGCTTCCAATTTAAGCAGAACCATTTTGTTTCACCGTTCCTCACTGGTTTCAGTTCCTGCGGTTTTGCAGTATATACCGTTTTGTTGATTCACAGTTTTTTCCTTATATTTATTTTAGCACATTGCGGGATTAATTCAATATACATTTTCATTTATTTGTTTGGAAAACTTATTTTTTATGGTTATGCCGGGGCTGTAAAAGCCTATTCAAAATCCCCATGCACATATTGAGATTTTAAACAGGCTTTTACAGCAGTCCAAGCATCAGCTTAACACAACATAGCCGAAAAGATGGACGGTTTCCGCCGATTATCTTGAATTCCGGGCAATCCTTTCAACTGCATTAGAAAGCGCATCAACTTGTTCCCCAGTATTAAAATACCCAATTCCTGCCCGTGTAGTCCCTCTGTCCAGCGTCCCCATTTTCTGGTGCGCCAACGGCGAACAATGCAACCCCCCGCGCAGAGCGAACCCCATATCTGCCAAACGGGAAGCAGTTTCTTCCCCTGTCTGGCCTTTTACCTGAAAAGAAAGCACAGGAGCAGCGTTCCGGCAGGAAACAGCATCCCCGCAGACAATAACCCCTGGGACAGACGAAAGATTCCGCCTTAGCTTCTGGTAAAGCGCATCTTCCTGCCGGGCAATCTGGCGGATTCCCACCTTGCGGACAAAACGGATCCCTCCTAAAAGCCCCAAAATACCAAAGGTATTTAAAGTACCGCTTTCCAGTAAATCGGGAAGTTCCTGGGGCTGGACAGGATTTCGTGAAACGCTGCCAGTTCCGCCCTCCATAAGCGGAGAAGGGAAAGGAGCGTTTTCCCCAATTAAAAGCAATCCCGTTCCGGTAGGGCCATACAAACCTTTATGTCCAGGCATGGCAACATAATCATATCCTGCCTGGCTGCAATCAATTGGGAAAGTCCCTGCGGACTGTGCTGCATCCACCCCAAACAATACGCCTCTGCGATGTGCCAGGGAACAGAGCCGTTCAACCGGCAGACGGAAGCCAAATACATTTGAACAATGGGTTACTAAAATTAAACGGGTGTTTGGCCGTATTGCTTCCGAAAAGGATTTTATGGTTGCTTCGTCGTTCCCCGGATATGTCTGGACAATATTATACTGAATTTTTCCCTCCTGCCCCATTCGGTAAGCTGGCCGATATACCGAATTATGTTCCAGATCCGATATTAACAGATGATCTCCCGGATTTAACACGCCTTTGATCATTTGGTTTAAACCCTGGGTACAGTTTTGTGTGAAAATTACATGAGCTGGATCGGATACACCGAATAATTCAGCCGCTTCCTCCCGGCAGCGGTAGATTTGGGACGCGGTATCCATGGACATCCGATGGCCGCTCCTGCCAGGATTTGCTCCATACCGGCTGAAAAAATTTACCGAGCTTGCCCGTACTGCGGACGGCTTCGGCCAGGTCGTCGCTGCATTGTCAAAATATATCATTTCCATTCCCATCCTTCATCCCTAGTACACGTATTCCTGATTGGAGCAGATAGTTTCGGATTTCCTGCGGGTTTTGACTGCGGAGCCGGATTTGATAGCCGCAGCCCCGGCCGCTTGAGAAGCGGCTGTCACGCTGGACGGTTGAGGGGATTCCTTTGCGCTCCAATAAACGCTGGCCCCGGTAGGCATGGGTAACGGAACTGATTTGCAGATAAATCGTTTCTGTTCGTTGCGGCATCTGCATCTCCTCCTTTGTAGCCTATTTTACAATATGCACAAAGAAAAAGATTGGTGATAGAAAGCTGATTTGCGGGCACAGCCTAAGTTGACCGCAAGCTGGGGCGGATTAAAAAGGTTTGGGGTCAAGGGGCCTTTCCTAAAAAGGCCCTTGTCGGGTCCAGGGCAGACAGCCCTGGTCGCGCCCGCAGGCGCGAAATCCCCAGCAGGCTGAAAGATAACAGAAACCTAAAGTCTTATGGGAATCCCGCCATTTTCTTTAGTGGGAGCAACAGGCGGTAAGTTTGGATCAGCTTCCGTGGGGGAATATATGGCGGGATTCTTTGCTGAAAGTTTTCTCTTGCAGCCAGCGGAACAGCCAACGGCTGCTGAGATGGCGTCCCTAGAAGGGAAAACCCTAAAATTAAGGATACCTTTTCGTTGGGGTCATGTTAATTTTATGGTTATCGGTTTAAGGTACGCCATCATCCGCAAACCGTTGGTTTGCTGGATGGCTGCAAGAGAAAACT
>CAOJXI010000218.1 GCA_948465665.1 uncultured Clostridia bacterium
AGATTGGGATTGGAACCAGCTTCGGGCGGGCAGCCCCATTATGGCGGGCTTCTTCCGCTTTGTCCAACTCCGCAGAGTTGGACAAAGCTAAAAGTTTTCTCTTGCAGCCAACGGCTGCTGAGATGGCGTTCCTAATGCCGAAGGCCATAGATTTGAGACCGGTTTTTCATCGAACTCATATTAATCAAGCATAGGTAAGCGAAAAGGGATGATAATATGGATGAAACTTTTGCCCGCGCAAGAATGATACTGGGGGATAATGCTTTAGAACGTCTCCGCCACTCCAGGGTTGCAGTCTTTGGAATAGGGGGAGTAGGCTCTTATATAGCGGAAGGGTTAGCGCGAGGGGGAATAGGCCATCTGTTGCTGGTTGATCATGATAAGGTATCTCAAAGCAACATTAACCGGCAGCTAATCGCACTACATTCCACCATAGGCCGTTCCAAAACAGAGGTAATGGCAGAACGTATCAAGGACATCAACCCTTTTGCAGAAGTAGAAACCTATCCTGTATTTTACTCCCAAGAAACAGCGGAACAGTTTGATTTCAGCAGGATAGATTTTATTGCAGACGCTATTGATACTGTTACCTCTAAATTACTGTTAATAGAGCGTGCAAAAGAGGAAGGCGTCCCCATTATCAGTTCCATGGGGACAGGAAATAAGCTGGATCCGTCCCGCCTGGAGCTGGCAGATTTGTCTAAAACATCGGTATGCCCGTTAGCGCGGGTTATGCGGCGGGAATTAAAAAAGCGAGGAATTGAGCATTTGCGGGTTTTATATTCACAGGAACCGCCTGCTGCGGTTAAGTACCCTATTGAAAACAGTGACCGCCGGGGGACTCCTGGCAGCGTGTCCTTTGTGCCGTCCGTAGGGGGGCTTTTGATTGCTGGGGAGATTATCCGAACCTTGGCGGGTCTGTGAAAAATTCGGAGGGAATATTTATGAGGGTGCATTATTTAAGATTTGACATATGGGTCAGCCTATTGTTTGCTTTTTTGGCTGCAACGGGTGTCCAATGGCTGCTTGACCGTTTTGTAACAGACTCTGCATATGAAAGCTATTATGAAGAAAAAACGATTCCTGACGGGGAAATCGGCGGCAAAGCGGGAGAGGAATTTTTTCGCGCGGAGAGCGTTGAAGATATGCAGTCCCATGATTTATTTACGATTATAGTAGACGGCATGTCGTATTATAACGATGGAGGCGCTTTCAGCGGGGATGGGTACTGGAATATTATCCCAATGCCATCCGGGGAACGGATTGCCGCCCGGCTCAATAATGAATCTATCCAGCATATGGGGGAAAGCATCTACCAAGGGGAAACGATTCTTCCAGTGGGCCGGCTGGTAGAGGAGCCTTTGGATGAGACCCTTGCGGAAACGCTGCAAAGGTTCCAGATTACAAGGACAGATTTATACATAGATATGAGGGGAGAAGGCGGCCCGGTTACAAAGCAGAGCTTTGAAGAAAATGCAAATGCCGCTGTACAGATGATTATAGGGATTGCAGTATTTGCAGCAGTTCACACGCTCGGTTCTAAAACAGGAATTTTTCCAGCCTTTTTCCATTTCCGCAAAAAAGGTGACGATGAATTTGAACAGTAGGATTTTTTAAAATGGTTTTTGGGTGTTTGAAAAATGCTTCCCTGTATTACCCTGCCCATGAAATTTTCTAAAAGGCATTTGGTTTTATTAGGGAACATAAGAAAGCATAAAAATCCCGCCGGAAATTTTCCCGGCGGGATTTTTTAAAGCAGATCTGTTACGTGCAATGCTCCCTTTTCCAGAAGGAATTCCGGCTGGTAAGACAATTTCGCCTTTCGGAGCCCTTCGTCGCCAGCGTCATCCTCACGGTTGATGTAGACGAAATCCTTTGCAAAATGTTCTGCCATTTGCTGGTTAATAATAGTATATGCCCCGTTTATCTGTCCAAAGGCTTTCTCAAAATGGGTTACAAAGGTATCATTGGTAATCGGTTCGCCAACGGAAAAGGCGATTACCTGCCCGGCGCGTTCCCCTGAAAGCAGCCGGATTAATCCGCCGGAAAGCCTCAGTTCTTCTAATAATTCCAGGGAATGGCGGACGGTCTGTGACTCCTTCTCCAAACCAATATCCCGTTCATCACCATACCGGTTTTCCTTTTGCCAGGTTTCCAGCATGGAAAGACACTCTGTTTTATTGGAGGGGGTGATTTCTTCAAAGCACCATTCGTTTTCCGCTAAAAATCGGTTCAGATGGTTCTTTTTGCTGTGGAGTTTTTTCCCTGACAGGGTGCGGAGCTTGTCCGACAGGTAAATATAGTCTGCCAGTTCCCGTTTCCATTGGATGTTTTCCAGATGGGGCAGGGTACCCTGGACAGAATCCAGAACCTCGCTGGTCAGATGGAGGCGGAGGGGCGTGCCCTGGGATTTGGCATGATGGAGCATGGTTTCCAAAACTTCGTGCTGCCTTCCGCCGCTTCCATCCCCAATAGGCAGATAATAAGAATAAATCGTTGGGTGAGGATAGCATACAACTGCCATTCCGTTGACGATTGTATAAGCTACAGGGTATTGTTCCGACCATAGATACAATGAGGCAAAGGATGCGTTGCAGTCACGCCAGTTCGTCTTTTCAAAATACGGGGTAAGGATATCGCGATCCTGCAATGTAATGGGTTTAAACGTTAAGGTACTCATAAAGGGAAAACCTTCCTTAATCCTTGTATATTTTTCGGATATACTTTGGCATATTCGTTGATAGTATGCGCTCTTTTATGTAATTTGTCAAGGATTACATAGGATTTTTTGCGGCAAGGCTTTCCAGGGAGTCCAGGCGCGCCGGTTTTACAGGGACTTGGTTTTAGCAGCAGGGCGCTTCAGGGTTTTGAAATCCAGTACCGATGCAAGAAGACTCATAACAACAGCGGATATTACCACTTCGCAGAACATATAAGAACCATTATAGCTGATGGAGTATACCCAGACAGACATTCCTTCCGGCGCGTAGCTGTGCCAGATGATTACCCCGGACAATACATGACATACCAGCCGGATAAACACTGCCGCGAAGCTCCCGAAGCCGATGGATACAATCCGGTGCCCAGGGATAAACCTGGAAAACAGGCTTGCCAAGCCAAGGCAGGAAAACGCCAGGACATAATCAAGAAGCACCACCAGAAGGTAATTCATAAAAGTGGTTACAGGCGGAGGATAAAATCCCGTTACCATACTTACCAGGGAGTAGACAAACGCGGTGAACGTACCCCATTTTGGGCCGTACCGAAAGGAGATAATCAGAAGCGGAACCATGCTGGCTGCTGTAATAGAGCCGCCTTGGGGAAGGGTGAAAATTTTTACCATGGAGAGAACCATTGAAAGCGCTATCATAATGGCGCTTTCGGTAATCATGCGGGTTTTTTTGACGGAATCTGACATTTGTTCGACCTCTTTCCTTTTATTTTCTGGCCGGACAAAAAAACAGCGCACTCCCAATGCCATATAAGCTTCGGGACGTGCGCCAGTGTGTTTTCTTTTTTCACGCCTTTCGCTCCCTACGCCGGTATGACCCGTATCAGGTTTAAAGGGTTGGGGATATGAAATCCCCTCTCAGCCGTATTCCGGCACCCCTGCTTTGGCAATGTCAGTCGTTTTTCGCCGCTGATTTGTCCACCTCTATTATAGTTAGGAAAGCCTGTTTTGTAAAGTGCTTTTTTCATGGCTGCGGTAGTTTTGTTACAGGTGGAGCCTCCGCAAAATTTCATTGCGCAGCGCCGTACCTTCAAAAATGAACAGCGCTGACAGGGAAATGATGCTGACTGCCACACAGATTGCCGATGGGTATACAATCCGCAGAGCGCCGCACAGTATCAGGATAAGAGGGATAATCCCTAAAATGCTGTCTAAAATTAAATAAATAATATAATCCTGAATTTTAAGATGCAGAATCCTTGCTATTAATGACATGGCAATCATGGTACAGCCGCACAAAATAGGGACAACATAATCAATCGACCACCCATGCCGTCCTGTACACCAGTCCCAGATCAGGGCTAATACTGATATAACAGCCACCTGCCATAGAATGGTTTTAGGGATATTGGTTCTCTTTTTGGCTATAAACCAGAGGGTAATCCATAGACTTCCCATTCCCGCCACAACAAACATCGACCACCAACCGCCTGATGGGAAGCTTAAATTGATTGCAATACAGATCGCTGCTGCCACTACCCCTGCAAAGGCAACCATCCGCAGGAAAAAACCGTATTGCTTTGAATAAGAAAGCCAGGGAAACGGGTTTTCCCGCAGCGGCTCGCCTGTAAGGTCTCCCTGGCACAATGGGCAGCGTTTAAGGTTGCCGGCTACTGATATTTTGCATTTTTCGCAGATTCGCATAGCAGAATTTCCCCCTTCCTTAATTAACATGAGTTTGATAAAGCTGATTTGCGGGAGTAACCTTGGATGAGTACAAGCTGGGGCGGATTAAAAAGGTTTGAAGAGTCCAGAGGAACTTTCCTAAAAAGTTCCTTTGGTCGCGCCCGCAGGCGCGAAATACCCCAGCAGGCTTAAAGCCAAGGCAAACCTTACCTAAGAGTGATAACTAACCGCTTCGTCAGTATTTAAAATCAAAAGCCCGCTGGAATTGCTTC
>CAOJXI010000219.1 GCA_948465665.1 uncultured Clostridia bacterium
AGGAAAGCCCCCTGGACCCGAAACCTTTTTAATCCGCCCTAGCCTGTACTCATCTGAGGTTACTCCCGCAAATGAGCTTTATCAAACTCACGTTAAAACATAACCTGAAAGGTACGAATCTGGAAAGGTTTCATCTGGCAGACAATTTCTTGTTGATGGATCCATTCTCCCAAAGGTTCTTCCAAAAGGTTACATTCCCTCCAATAGCGAATGGGGAAGTCAGAACTTATTGTAACAGGCCCTCTGGTTCCCCTACATTCACGGAACCTAACAATAACGCCCTCCCCAGACTCTGGGCATTTAACAGCGTCAATAGCAATCCTGCCGGAATCCGCTTTAAAGATCTGCTGTCCTGCCACAGAACATTCTCCTATTATTATATCGAAAGGCAAATTTAAAGCAAAAGCCTGTTCAATGGTATTCTGTGTACCTTCAGCAGTAACCGACCCCCCATGGGGCAGTAAAGAATATGTAAAGGTGTGCTCGCCCATATCTGCGGATGTGTCAGGGTGCTTGGCGCTTTTCAAAAGGGAAATTTTTAAAACGTTATTTTTAGCATTATAACCATATTTGCAGTCATTCAGTAAGCTTACCCCATAATCTGTTTCGGAAAGATCCGCCCATTTGTGGGCGCAAACCTCAAATTTGGCATAATCCCAACTGGTATTAAAGTGAGTGGGACGTTCCACATGGCCATATTGGATATCAAAAGAGGCTTTAACGGCTCTGATGTTCACCGGAAAAGCAGCCTTCAGAAATCTGTGGTCTTCCTGCCAGGAAACGCGGTTGAAGAAATCAATCCGCCTAGATTCGCTGTAAAAGATCCATTCCTGATAGAAAGTGGAACGGTTGTACTTGTAGGTAAAGAGTAGTTTTGTCCTCAAGGGCCCACATTCCAGCAGTTTTGCAACAGTTTCGGCTGTGGCAGTTTCCCGTTTTTGAGGGTAAAAGATATCCACATCCCATGCGTCATATTGAAGGGGTTTGTCCTCAAAAACCTCCAGTACATTCCCCTCTCCGGCAAGGACTTCCCGGCTGAAATCTTTGTCGTAGACGCTGGTAAGATGCCCCTGATCGTCCCAACGGATTTTATAGAAAGGGGTTTCCAAATATCCTTCTTCTGGCAGGAAAGTAAAATGAGAAGGGCTTTCTGTAAAGGTTTTCGGATGGAACCGAACAGAAACCATGCTTCGGGCAGGAATTGGAACACTAACCAGCCAGCCATTCCCGGATTTCTGGGCAGCAACCGGAGAATTATCCTCCAAAGTAAAAATGCCATCCTCCATTACTGGAATTTCCGCAATCCCCCTGGAGAAAAAGGGGCTGGGATTGGATATGGTATACAAACGGCCCTCACCGTCTGTACCAGGACGAATGAACGCGTCTTGAGCAAGGCGTGAGGCATGCTCTAAAAGTTCCTCTGCCTGGGCGTATTCTTTTTGAGAGTCCTCATAAACTTCATGGATAGAGGAACCAGGAATAATGTCATGGAATTGGTTGCGGAGAATGATTTCCCACCCTTGATGAAGGTTTTTACAGCTTTCGGCAGTGTCCCCTCCCACTAAGGAAGCCAGTGCCGTCATCCATTCCGCCTTGCCTGCCTTCCATTCCAGCAGACGGTTTTTCTTTTTATTTCTCGCCTGGGAAGTGTATGTCCCGCGATGAAATTCCAGGTACAATTCCCCATCCCAAACAGGAAGGTTATCCCCAGCTTTTTCAGCCTCTAAATGGATTTCCTCAAAGAAATCCCCTGCCATCCGCGGCTTGACATAAGGAACCCCTGGGATTTTATCAAGGGCGCGGCGCATCATTAACATATCGCGGTTAGGACCTCCGCCGCCATCCCCATAACCAAAGGACAGCAAAACGGACTGGGTAAGGTCCTTGTTTTTGAATTTTTTCCAGCTTCCTTGTACTGCACGAGGAGTTATTGTCCCATTATAGGTGGAAAAACGGGCAGTTATGTCTTGGTGTTCATCAGGGACATCTACAAAATAAGTCAAAACTTCTGAACCATCAATTCCTCTCCATAAAAATAAATCGTTAGGTATGGAATTAAACTGATTCCAGCTTATTTTGGTTGTCATAAAGGTAGATATCCCGCAAAGTTTCAAAATTTGGGGAAGCGCCCAACTGTATCCAAACACATCAGGGAGCCATAGATATTGGCATTTTACACCAAATTCCCTTTTGAAAAACGATGTCCCATAAAGGAACTGCCGTACAAGGGACTCCCCAGAGGGAATATTGCAGTCTGCTTCCAGCCACATACCGCCGTCTGTTTCCCATCGCCCTTCTTCAACCCGCCGGCGAATTTGGGAGTATAATTCAGGGCAGTCCTTTTTAATGTATTGGTAAAGCTGGGGCTGGGTTTGCAGGAAAAGATAGTCGTCAAATTGTTCCATTAAGCGCAGAACTGTAGAAAAGGAACGGACAGCTTTTTCCCTTGTATGCTTGAGCCGCCAAAGCCATGCTACATCAATGTGCGTTTGGCCAATACAATTTACAACAACTGGTGTTTGTTTTTCCATTTTTTCCAGTCCTCTGGTAAGGGTCTGGAGCGCAGCGGTTATAGTAGAGTAAAACTTATCTTCATCCCAGTTAATTTCCAAAAGGGAGGAATCCAACAGCTTAGTTAAGGCGTGATAATTGGGCTCATCCTCTGAAAGCAGCTTTAGCGTTTCGGTAATGGATTTAAATAGATAGTAATACTCGTCTGCGTCCTGGTGTAAATAGCCAATATGCGCCTCTTGTACCTGATGGTATGAAACTTTATGTTTCCCTCCTCCTTCCAAACCACTCCAAAGGAGGAAAACAATGTCCGCTTCCGAATCCGTAATATGATCGAGAAAAACCTCCTGATGATTACTGTCAACGCCCTGCCACGGCTGGCCGTTCAGATACATCATGGCTTCAAACCCACTGTTTCCACCGCTTCCGGTTTTCCCGAAGTCAAACCTGCCTACTATCCGGCTGCCTTCCTGGCGGGCTGGGAGGCGTACCTTTGCCCATACCCAAAGGTACCGGTCACGTCCTATAAACATATCGCCTAGGGAAAGGGTTCCATCTGGAATCAATGTTGGAAGACAAACATGAGGAGCATCCGGGCTGGACTCTGGTTCCATTGTATGAAAGAACGGAATCGGCTCCATGCCATAATACCGTCTGCGGCTCAGTTCCTCCACACGTTTTTCAAACTTAGGAATGGATAACAGCATAAAATAAAACCCTCCTTTGCTGCGCTTTAATTCACTTGAGTATAACAGCTGCTGTAATCCTATTATATCTATTTTTTATAACATGTAAAGTCATGCGATAAAATCAAGCAGGTCAAATGCCCCAAAATAACCCTTGTCATCCTCGTTTATGTAAACTCTGTTATCAATTGGGCTGCGGGGAAATGCTTCATCTAACGGCTGGACTTCAATATGAAGATACTTTCCGGCTGTTTTCTGACCGCCCGCCTCTCCAATACATGTACACCGGCTAACAGGTTTATCCTTTTCCGCAGTAAACCTGTTGGTCATATGCAGATACCAAAATACAAAGTCCCCCTGTGGGAAGGAATGTTTAATCCCAACTGCGCCATCAGAAGCCCGTTCCCCAAAAAACGTTCCATCTTTGTATGGATAAACGTTCCCGGAAAACGAAATTTCAATTCCATAATGATAATAACCGCTTAAATCTCCCTTTTTACCTATCAAAGAGCCTGGAAGATTATATAAACAATAGCGGTCTATCAAAACATTGTCTTTGCCATTTTTATTTGATACTGCCAGATATAATTTTTTCACCAGTTCCTTAATATCGCGATCCTGCCTGTCAAAGCTTCCATCCTTCCACCTGGTACACCCGGAGAAATACTCTATTTCTTTTGCATAAGCAGATATTTTCGGCATTTCTGTCACCCGTATCACACGTTCAAACACCCATTTCTGTTTTTCGCTGTTTTTATCAAGGGGCTGCCATGTACAGCTTCCAATCCCTGTAATCGTGCTTGTTGTAAGATACAGTTTTTTATTAATCAGTTTAATACGATAGATGTTCTGTTTTTCGGAAACTGGTTCTATTGTCAAAAGCTGGTTTACAGCGTCGTTATTATCAAAAATGTCTGCATAATTTGCGCTGGTATCCAAACGGTCAAGGCACTTTTTCTCTCGATAAATACTGTCCTGTGCCTCTGTATATAAACGGTTTTTGCTGTAAAGCCAGATTTGTTCACAGGTTCCGTTTGGCTCTGTGGTATAGATTCTGGTTCCATTTGTGGTCTTACCTTTATCCAAATTCAGAACGTGTTTACGTTCGCCTGTCTTATTATAACAGCTATGGATTCGATAATCTCCGTTTACAAGTGACATTGAATAAAACTCCCTTCCCCTTTCGCCTTATATACAAGTTAAAGGCTTTTTTTCTTTACAACTGTAATCATATAATATCACAATTCGAGAATTATGTCAACTTCTTTTTGAGATTTTCCTAAAACATTCTCTTCTCCAAAGATTTCATATTATGTAAGTTTAATAAAGCAAATTTGTGGGATAAGTTTTATCAAACCCATTGTTATTTTAGCGCTTGTGGGTTTGTCAAACAAGTGTTACAGAGAGCGAAGGAAATCGTGAAGGACCTG
>CAOJXI010000220.1 GCA_948465665.1 uncultured Clostridia bacterium
CCGAAGCAATACCAGCGGGCTTTTGATTTTGAATACTGACGAAGCGGTTAGCTATTTGTCTCTTAGGCAGGATTTTTGTTTATTTTCAGCGAGCTGGGGTATTTCGCGCCTGCGGGCGCGACCAGGGGGCTTTTTAGGAAAGCCCCCTGGACCCGAAACCTTTTTAATCCGCCCCAGCTTGTACTCATCTTAGCTCTCTCCCGCAAATCAGCTTTATTAAAGAAGGGACGTGCCAATTTTCGGCGCGTCCCATCCCATTATCATCCCATGCCCGCATTACCGGGCCGGTTAAGGGTCGAAGCGCCAATGCTTCCTCTCAGCCTGATCCCAGGCTCCCCATTATGAACATTTTATCTTGGGGTAACCCCCATATAATCCAGGAATTTCTGAATTTCCATATCCCATAATTCCCATTGATGCCCATACCCTTCCACTAAATCATAGTGGTAATGGAACGGGTCATTGGGGAAGGAGGTAAAGAAATCCCGCATCAGGTTATTCTGAGCCAGCCAGGGGTCTTCCGTCCCGCAGGCATGGTATACAACCGGCGGTGTCTGCCCGCTTTCTATCAGCTTTCTGCCCACATATTTCAGGCAATAGGGGCTGTTAGGCATATCCACATCCCCAAAAAGAATCTGTTTCTCTTTTTGCCGGTTGGAAAAGTCAACATCAGCTTTATCCCCGGCAGAAAACGCGCCGATTGCGCCGTAGATATCGGGGTTGGAAAGCCCCACATGGATACATCCATAACCGCCGTTAGACAGTCCCGAAACGAAATTGTCTTCCCTGCGATGGGAAAGACGCGGGAAAAACCCCCGCATAATCTCTACCAGTTCCCTGCCTACAAAGTCGCCATAGGGCATACCCATGTTCATGTTGATAAAGCAGGATTTATGAACGCCAGGCATAATAACAGCAATATTGCGCTGCATGGCATAGGTTTCAATGCGGGACGCACGCAGCCAGCCCGTATGGTCGCCGCTGCCGCCATGGTAAAGCCAGAGGGTTTTATAAGGTTCCTGGGAGTCCTCCGGGTTTTTGGGCTGGGGCATGAGGACATAAGCAGCCATATCCATTTTGAGAACCCCGGAATAAAACTGCACTTCCATAAAAGCCATAATTCAGTCACTCCTTTGCAGCCTGGTTATATTTCCAGCCATTCCAGAACGCGGCAGATTGCTTCGTCCCAAAAATCCCAGCTGTGTCCCCCGTCCCAGGTTTCAAACTCTATGGGGAGACCATTACGTTCCATATATTCGTTAAAGATAATGTTATCTTCCAGCAGATAATCCTGATTTCCACATAGGGACAGGAAGCGTGGGATTTCCTGAAGGGGGCGTTCCGCCAGCTTGTCCGCTAAAGCCATCAGGTCATTGGGGCCGCCGAACAGCTCCTCCTCCGGCCCAAGCAGGTTTGCCGCTTGGCTGCTCAAATCGTCATCGCTATGGTAGATAAGGGAGGCGTCTACTGCACCGGAAAGGGAAACTGCTCTGGAAAACTGTTCTGGATAGGTCATGGCAGCATGGAGCGCCCCATAACCGCCCATGGAAGAACCGCAGATATACCGGTCATCTCTGGATTTGGAAATCGGAAACCAGTCCTCACAGACAGAAGGCAGCTCCCAAGACAGAAAATCGGTGTAATCCTGTCCAGCGCAGGTATTGACATACATGCTGTTGTTGCCAGCAGGCAGTACCACCGCCAATGGCAGATGGTTCACATACCGGTACAGGCAGGAGTTCAGGATCCAGGCGCTTTGACATTCGCTGGAACCATGGAGCAGGTAAAGGGATTTATATGGCCCTTGATGTCCGCCGGGGACAGGCTGGGGAAGGATGACATCCAGCGGAACCGGCATATGCAGGGCTTTGGATTCCATTTGAATATGAAAGAAAGCCATATACAAACACTCCTTAATTTATTTCTGTGAAATCTTTTCCAGGCCAAGCTTATCTCCAAAAGCGGGGCCTTTAGCGTAAACTGTCGCTATATGGGATAAAAGTTCCCCCATCATCTGGACTTTGACAGAAGCGTATTCCGGGTTGTCATATTGGTTGTACCATTCGTGCGGGTCTTTTTTCAAATCGTACAGTTCACCCTTTAAAGGGGTGCTGTCCAGAACAGTCCCCTCGCGGAACAGGATAAGCTTATAGTCTTTGCTGCGCCACATCCAGGAGGGGGCAGGCTGGGGATTTTCCGGGCCGCCGCCATGGAATTCACTGAACGCTCCTTTCCGAACCTGTCCAGAAAGCAGGCTAAATCCTGGAAGCCGGGGGTCTGGCTTAATGCCCGCCGCATCGCATATGGTTAGAATCCAGTCCACCAGTTCCGCTGGACGGCTGTCTATTGTACCCTTTTTCTCCCGGGGAATCAGGCTGCCTGACAAAACCATTGGAACACGGACGCTTCCATCATACAGGCAGTATTTGCTGAACCGATGATCCCGCTCCCCCATCATGTCCCCATGGTCGGAAGTGAAGATAATCAGGGCATTGTCCAAAAGCCCCCGCTCCCTCATTTTTTCCACTGCCTGGCCTATGAAGTCATCCAAAAACGTACAGTTCGCCCAATAACGGAGTGTTGTCCGTTTACGCTGCTCTTGGGTAAGCTCCTTCCAATGGGCTTTCAAATCTTCATGGCGGTTGCGGAGAGCGTCACTTACTTTTGAAACAGCCCGGACGTGTGTGTCCGGCTCGTCTTCCCAAGGGGGAATTTCTAAATCGGGTATATCCTCTAATTTGTACTGTGATTCATATTCTGGGGGTACATTAAACCCTGCATGGGGTTTAATAAAGGATAAGTATAAAAATAATGGCTGATTTTCCGGCAAGGGCCCGTTTAGGAATTCCATACATTTTTTAAAAATGAAGCCGTCCCGGTGGTGTTCCTTTGGCAGCTTGCTGGTACATCCCTGATAGCCTAGGTAATTTTCTTCTCCGCCGCCCCAACCGTGGGTTTCCTCGCCATAGGCTTTTAACCCTTCCGGGTCTTGTCCTTCGTCGTCCATCATAACCGCGCCATATTCGTAGCAGCTTGATTTGCTGGACTGCCCTTCCGCCCGGATGTCAAACCCGCGTTTAGAAGGTTTGTTTGTAAAAAAGCCATTATTCCAGTGGGTTTTACCAAAGCCCGCTGTAAAATAACCGCTGTCCTTTAAAAGCTGCGGCAGAGGTGTGGCAGGGAGATGGTTTTCATCAAAAATCCCCCCTGCGTTGGTGCGCACTCCTATTTGCGACGGGTACATTCCAAACATCATAGAGTTGCGGCTGGGTACGCACATAGGACACTGGCAGACCCCCTGATCAAATATTATGCCATCTGCTGCCAGTTTATCAATACTGGGCGTTTTTATCTGCGGATTAAACCGTCCCATACAGTCCCAACGCTGCTGATCGGTCATAATAAATATTATGTTCGGTTTCCTTTGAGTGGACATGATACACCTCCAGTTTATTTATCTTAAAAGTTTTCTTTATTATAACATTTACCAAATACGAAAGCAATTCATTTAAGATAATATACAGTTTAATGAGAATAAAAATTAACATTTCCTGAAAAAATTAGAAACTCCCTTGTTTCCCGTATTAATTTGTACTAAAATAGAAATAGGCTTTTCTATTCAAATTGAAAGGGGATGAATCCTTATGGACTGTTTATTCTGTAAAATAGCGGCAGGCGAGATTCCCTCCCGTAAAGTTTATGAAGATGAACAGATACTTGTATTTTATGATATTGAACCACAGGCGCCTGTCCATTTCCTCGTAATTCCCAAAAAGCATATTTCCAGCGTTGGGGAGATTACCCCGGAAAACAGCCAGATAGTCGCTCATATTTATGAGGTTATTGCCAAACTGTCCCAGGACTTAAAACTTGAAAACGGATTCCGGGTTGTCACAAACTGCGGTGAAGAAGCTGGGCAGTCTGTCCCGCACCTTCATTTCCACGTTTTAGCAGGGCGGAGCTTGGCCTGGCCTCCCGGATGATGGTTTTATAACATGTTTATATGAAAAGAGGAATTTAGTATGGAAACCCAGGAAAAGTTTTACCCGATTACAGTTGCAGGTGTGCAGCGGCAGCTTCCCATTTGTCCGGTTAGTGATTCTTTGGATATTGCTGCGTTTGTTATGTTCTCTGATGTGGAATTGACAGTTGCATGTGCCAAGGAATTACTGAAAAAATGCCCGGATTTTGATGTGATGATTACTGCTGAATCAAAGGGAATCCCTTTAACATATGAAATGGCCAGACAGTCTGGAAAACAGTATTTTCTTGCCAGGAAGAGTATTAAGGCATATATGAGGCAACCTATCTGTGTAGAGGTTAATTCCATTACAACTGCGGGCAGCCAGAAACTTTATCTGGATCAGGAGTACGCGGAACAGATGAAAGGGAAACGAGTTTTGGTTGTGGATGATGTAATCAGTACAGGGCAATCTTTAAGTGCATTGGAAAGTTTGGTTCATTCTGCTGGCGGGAATATCGTCGGACGGGCTGCGGTGCTTGCCGAGGGCGACGCTGCTAAACGGGAGGATATTACATTTTTAGAGCCCTTGCCATTGTTTTTTAAATTAGGAAAGTAAAGATTCGGGCACAGCCTAAGACGAGTACAAGCTAGGGCG
>CAOJXI010000221.1 GCA_948465665.1 uncultured Clostridia bacterium
TCCACTTCGTCCAACTCCGCAGAGTTGGACAAAACCTCCAAGTTTCCTCTTGCAGCCATCCGGCAAACCAACGGTTTGCCATGATGGCGTACCTAATGCAGAAAATTTTGCCGAACTCGCGTTATTTATTAACAGCTTGACAGCTACCCGCCTTCCCGGTATAATCGGGAATCATTAGGAGGGAATAACAATGAAACAGCTTATTATAAAAATATGCCAGCAATTCAATTTAGGAGAACCCGTTTCAGAACCGTTTCCGCTGACAGGCGGGTTAATGCACAAAATGTATGGGCTAAATACAAATAAAGGGAAATATGCGGTTAAACTGCTGAATCCCTTTGTTATGAAACGGGAAACGGCAAAGGAAAATTTTAAGGCAGCGGAACAGTTGGAGGGAATATTGGAGGAAAGGGGAATTCCCATCCTTCCGGCACGAATTTTTAACGGCTGTAAGATGCAGGAAACAGACGGGCAGTATTTTTATATCTTTGATTGGTACGATGGAAAACCTGTCTATAAGGATGAGGTGAAGCAAAGGCATTGTGCTGAAATCGGGAAAGCGCTGGCGCGGATTCACCGTATTGACCAAAGGGCCAGCGGCGGTAAAAGGGATATGCTTCATATAGACTGGAACATATACTGCCAGGCTGTAAAGGCGGAAGATAAAGAAATACATGAACTTTTAGGAAAATATATCCCGCTTCTCAATAAAATCCAGCAGAGGGGAAACGATGCCAGCAGCTGTATCCCGCCCCTAACTGCCATTTGCCATAATGATATGGACAGCAAAAACGTTCTCTGGAAGGGATGGGAATATCGGATTATAGACTTGGAGTGTCTTTCCTATTCCAACCCATTGGCTGAACTGCTGGAAACGGCTTTATACTGGTCAGGATTTGAGGAGCACAGCCTTGACTTAGAAAAGTTCCGCAGTTTTAAAGCAGCCTATATAGAAGAAGGGGGGAACCTGCCGGAAGATTGGGAGGCATTGTATGACAGCAATAACGGCAGGCTGCTGTGGCTGGAATACAATTTGAAAAGGGTTCTGGGAATTGATTGCAGCCCCTATGAAAAAGGGCTTGGCAGAGAAGAAACGATTAAAACGCTTGGGCATATCGGCTATTATGATAAAATGCGGGAGCAGTTTTTAGCATCAGTTAAGTAAAAACTGACGGGAGGACAGGATTCCTCCCGCTTTTTTCCTTGACATATATAGATGGCCTATGTATAATATAGATAGATCATCTATATAAGGGGGATGAACCATGGCAATCGACAAAAGCCTGCAAACAGGAAGCACAGGTATGCTGCTGCTGAAACTGTTGGAAGAACAGGATTTATACGGATATGAAATGATTGAACTGCTTTCCGCCCGCTCCAACGATGTATTTTCCCTGAAAGCCGGGACATTGTATCCGCTTTTGCACAATTTGGAAAAGCAGGGATATTTGACCTCCTATGAAAAGGCGGCGGAAAATGCAAAGGTACGGAAATATTACAGTATTACCTCCAAGGGAAAGCGGTTTTTACAGGTAAAGGAAAAAGAATGGAGCAGTTTTACGGAAGCTGTAAACCAGGTTTTGAGAGGGGGAAATGTCTGTGTCCAATTCTGATTCAAATGTAACAAATTCAATCCCGCCGGAATTTACAGATTACCTTTCCCAAGTTTGCCGGCAGATACGGTGGAAAAAAGCCCATCCCTCTATCCAGCAGGAATTGTCCGACCATATGAAAGACCAAATGGATGAATATATTTCCCGTGGGATTCCTTCCCATGAAGCAGTACAGAAAACAGTCCAGGAAATGGGAGACCCTGTCCAAATAGGGATGCAGCTTGACCGAACCTACCGACCCAAAATAGACAAAGGCATTTTGCTTTTGGCGGGTTTGCTGCTGATAATGGGATTTTTCATGCAGACCGTGTTTTATGTACAACGCTCAATATCATGCCCCTGGCCGAAAATAGCGACAGCGGTCATCATTGGAGTATGCGGAATGTTGGCGGTTATACAGATAGATTATACCGTTTTGGCTGTGAACCGTATAACCAGCGGCATACTGTACCTGGCGTATAACCTTGTTATCCTTCTTTTTCCCATTACCCACCGCCTTTTCAGCGCCTACGGTTTTACTAACTCTGTCAATTATCTGTTTGCTGTTTTTGGACAGTATTTGTTTCTGCTGTTCCCGCTGGTATTCTGCGGGTTAATCTATTCCTTCCGTAACCAGGGGCTTTCCGGGTTCCTGATCTGCGGCGGGATGGCGGCAGCTTCTTTATTCCTTATGGTTATGAACAGCCGTTCCTTTGGGCTTATCATTGCTATACCGTGTCTGGCTGTCCTGAGCCTGGCCTTGAAACTAAACTGGTTTGGAATATCCCCCGGTAAAAAAACCGCGGCTTATGCCCTTATGTTTGGGCCTGCGGCCATTTTCTGCTGTGCCTTTGCGGTATTGGCGCGGAATCGGATATACTTCTGGATACATCCTTCCGCTGACCCCAGGAATCAGGGGTATTTTACCCTTGCTGTACGCTCCGCCCTGGCTTCCTCTAAATGGATAGGCCATGCTGAACCGCTGTCCCTGCCCATAAGGCAGGAGCAGTTTCCACTGGACAAAATCCTGATCCACACGCCGGATCTTCTTCTTACCTGGATGATCGCCGTTCTGGGATGGTGGATTTTATGCGTTGTCCTTCCCCCTGCCCTGCTCCTTTGCTGGAAGGGGATCCAGATCTGCCGGAAGCAGTCCAACCTATTGGGGAAAATGGTTTCCTTTACGGTTGTTTTTACATTGGCTGTGCAGTTCTTTTTCTTTCTGCTGACCAATCTGACCGGGTTTTCCTTTGGCCCCTTCCCTTTTCCTTTCCTCCAGGGGAATGGTTCCATTATTGTAAACTTCATTTTATTGGGATTTCTTCTGTCAGCCGAACAGAGAAAAGGCTTAGATGAAAAAAGTATCTATCAGACGGATTTAAAATTCCCTGTCAATGTTTCGGTTCAGCGCTCCAGCCGGGAAGTGGATATTTCCTTTAAACTGCGTTTGCCGGACTTTAAACGAAATTGGAGGAAACGCTGAGTCCCAGAAAAGCCGCCGCCCCCACATCAAATGAATGTGGGGGCGGTGATTTTTATAAAAGACTGTCAAACGCTGTCGGCTTCTTCACAATTAACCCTGATGACCTCCTGGGCTAAAGCCTGGGCTTCTTCAACCGTGCGGACACTGCCTGACGCATTGCGGAACTTAGCCGCGCCGCGGATTCCCTTTAGATACCAGGCAATATGTTTTCTGGATTCCCTTACTGCAATATCCTCCCCTTTCAGTTCTGCCGCAAGCCGGATATGCTTCATCATAACCGCCATCCGTTCTTCCAGCGGCGGCTCCGGCAAAACAACCCCATCCTTTAAATAAGCTTGGATCTGCGCAAACAGCCACGGCCTTCCCAGCGCACCCCGGCCTATCATTACTAAATCTACGCCTGTTTGGCGGTACATTTCCGCAGCCGACTGCGGGCTGTCTACATCCCCGTTTCCAATCACAGGGATGGAAACCGCTTCCTTTACCTGCCGGATGATATCCCAGTCAGCATAAGGCGCATACATTTGCGCCCGCGTCCTGCCGTGGATTGTAATTGCTGCCGCGCCGCTCTGCTCTGCCATTTTGGCGAATTCGACAGCGTTGATTAAATTGTCATCCCACCCTTTGCGGAATTTTACCGTTACAGGTATATGGCTGGGGACAGCCGCCCTTACTGCTTCAATAATCCCTGCTGCTTTGGGCAAATCCTTCATTAAGGCGCTGCCCGCTCCGGTAGCTGTAACCTTTGGCGCGGGACAGCCCATATTAATATCAATCACATCAGGTGAATTTTCCAGCGACATTTCAGCAGCTTCAGCCATGGTCTTTGGCTCGCTTCCAAAAAGCTGTACCGCCATTGGGCGTTCTTTAATGGTAATTTCCAAAAGTTTTGCCGAATTTTTACTGTGGTAGGTCATGCCTTTGGCGCTGACCAGCTCCCCTACTACATATGCCGCCCCGTATTCTTTACAGATCCGCCTGAAAGCAGTGTCGGCTACCCCGGCCATTGGCGCAAGGGCGGCAGTTGGTTCAATTTGAAGTTTTCCTAATTTCAATCTGGTTTCCTCCGCAGCAATTTGTTTTCAATATTTCTGTAGGGCAGGAGTGATTTTTACGTACTCTGGATTTAACAAACCATTACCGGTCTAATCTGGCAGTGGTTTAGTTTGTGATAAAAACGTTTGATATAGTATACCATAGTATCCCGAAATGGAACAGTTTTTGAAAAAAATTTTTTATTTTCGGTAAATCCTGCAAAAAAACAGCTCCAACGGCGCACCCTATAATTAACATGAGTTTGATGAAATTTTAAGGTTATCGGTCTTAGGTACGCCATCATGGCAAACCGTTGGTTTGCTGGATGGCTGCAAGCGAAAACTTGGAGGTTTTGTCCAACTCTGCGGAGTTGGACGAAGCGGAAGAAAGCCCGCCTAATGGGGCTGCCCCAACGAAGCTGGTTCTAGTCCCAGTCTTATCCCACCCCTGAAGCAATTCCAGCGGGCTTTTGATTTTGAATAC
>CAOJXI010000222.1 GCA_948465665.1 uncultured Clostridia bacterium
TGTCCAGCATTTCACACATAGTATAACTTCCCCTTTCCATACTTTCATTGTATACTTCTTCAAACCTGTGATCCCCGCTCATAATGCTTAACATCTGCAATGTTTCCTGTACATGTTTCAATATCTGGGGCTCCGGCACATATTCTCCGTTCTTCCTCTTTTGTACAAAATAATCCGCTATGATTCTAAAATCACTTTTAAAGCATTTTACCTGTTCATCCGTTAAATATGCAATTTCAAATACATTTATTTTATAATCGTTCACATAGGGCATGAATTCCATTGGGACTTCCATCTGTTCAAATAAGCTCCTTGGCTTCATCCAGCGCCGTTTGCTTTCAAAGTATAATACCAAAGTGATAACCGGATACCGCTCTTTCCCGTCAAGCTGAGTCCGGTATTCTGTACCATCGTATCCGATTACCCTGAAAGGCATATCGGCATCAATATCTGTTTGGTTTTCAAAACCTATCAGGGCTATCTTAATCTTGCCCTTTTTCCACTTTTTGGCTACATCCCGTTCCAATTCCCGGAGGTTCCCGTCAGCCTTATAGTGGGAATGGGTGCCATGGTCTTCCAGATCATCTTCAAGGATTACTTCTTTTCCCTGGAACAGTAATCCATTTACAATATCTGCAAAAACATCATTATAGGCTTCCAATACCTTTTCTGCTATATCCTTCTCTGCCACAATGCCACGCTGCCTTTCTTTTTCCTTTTCTTCATTATATACTATCTGTTTTTTAGATTCAATATAAAAAGCCCTTCCTATCTCTATGAAAGATAAGAAGGGCTGAACTTTTAAGGAAAAGAGTGCACCATAACAGAGAAAACATTATTTCTCCAGATACTCCCGAATAGAAGCCGCAGCGGTTTTCCCTGCACCCATAGCCAGGATAACGGTAGCAGCACCAGTAACAGCATCGCCGCCGGCATACACGCCGTCGCGGGTGGTCTTCATGGATTCATCAACCACCAAGCAGCCATGTTTGTTGGCTTCAATGCCATGGGTAGTAGTCCGAATCAGCGGGTTGGGGGAAGTACCCAAAGCCATAATAACGGTATCAACATCCAGCACAAAGTTGGAATCCTTAATGGCGACAGGACGGCGGCGACCGGAAGCGTCAGCTTCACCCAGCTCCATCTTGACACATTCCATGCCGCAGACCTTGCCGTTTTCATCGCCGATGATCTTGACAGGATTGGTCAGCAAGTTGAAAATAATGCCTTCCTCTTTCGCGTGATGGACTTCTTCCTTACGGGCAGGCATTTCTTCCTCGGAACGGCGGTAAACAATATATACCTTTTCCGCTCCCAAACGCTGGGCGCAGCGGGCCGCGTCCATGGCAACGTTGCCGCCGCCGACTACTGCAACCGCTTTGCTCTTAATAATGGGGGTATCATAGCTTTCATCATAAGCACGCATCAGGTTGGTACGGGTCAGGTACTCGTTGGCAGAGTAAACGCCAATAAGAGCCTCGCCTTCAATTCCCATAAAGCTGGGCAGTCCGGCGCCGGAACCAATAAAGGCAGCGTCAAAGCCCATCTCAAAGACTTCATCCAAAGACAAAACTTTACCGATAACCATGTTGGTCATAACCTTAACGCCCAAAGCGCGCAGGTTGTCGATTTCCTTATGTACGATGGACTTGGGCAGACGGAACTCAGGAATACCATAAACCAGAACGCCGCCAGCAGTGTGGAAAGCTTCAAAGATGGTAACGTCATAGCCGGCTTTTGCCAAATCCCCGGCGCAGGAAAGCCCCGCAGGGCCTGCGCCGATAATAGCGACCTTTTTGCCGTTCTTGGGAGGGGCAACAGGTGCAGCAACACCATTAGCCATATACCAGTCAGCTACAAAACGCTCCAGACGGCCGATGGCAACAGGTTCGCCCTTAATGCCCCTGACACATTTGCCTTCGCACTGGCTCTCCTGGGGACATACACGGCCGCTGATAGCGGGCAGGGCATTGGTAGAAGCTACGATTTCATAAGCCGCGGCAAAATCACCGGCAGCGACTTTTTCAACAAATTCAGGAATCCGCACGTTTACCGGGCAGCCGGAAACACAGGGCTTGTTTTTGCAGTTCAGGCAGCGGGTGGCTTCTTCCATGGCCATTTCAGGGGTATAGCCAAGGGCAACCTCTTTAAAGTTTTTGTTTCTTACATTAGGGTCCTGTTCAGGCATTGCTACCTTTTTAGGCGACATATTCTTAGGCATTTTCAGCCACTCCTTTCAGTAAACGGCAGTTCTCCCGATCATGGGTTTCCCGCTCTCTATAAGACGAGTTGCGCTTCATCAGCTCGTCAAAGTCAACCTTGTGTCCGTCAAAGTCAGGGCCGTCCACACAGGCGAACTTGATTTCGCCGTCAACCTTGACACGGCAGCCGCCGCACATGCCGGTACCGTCAATCATAATGGGGTTCAGGCTGACGATGGTTTTAATGCCGTGGGGCTTGGTTGTGGCTGCGACAAATTTCATCATGATAACTGGGCCGATAGCGATAACTGCATCATATTTGCGGCCTTTTTGTTCAATCAGTTCTTTCAGCTTGTCCGTAACAAGGCCCTTTTCGCCATAAGTGCCGTCGTCGGTCATAATATATAAATTGGTGCAGGCGGCTTTCATTTCGTCTTCCAAGATAACAATGTCTTTGCTGCGGAAACCGGCAATCATGTCAACTTCTGTTCCATTATTGAACAAAGCCTTTGCAGAAGGGTAGGCAATAGCGCAGCCCACGCCGCCGCCAATAACTGCAACGCGTTTGAAGCCGTCAACCTCGGTAGGCTTGCCCAAAGGCCCTACAAAGTCAAGAATGGAATCGCCTTCCTCTAATTGGTTGAGGAGCATTGTAGAACGGCCTACGATCTGGAATATAATTGTTACAGTTCCTTTTTCACGGTCATAATCCGCTATGGTCAGAGGGATTCTCTCTCCCTTTTCATCGACGCGGAAGATTATGAACTGTCCGGCTAACGCCTTCTTTGCAATTAATGGAGCTTCAATCTCCATCAGCGTGACAGCCGAGTTTAACTGCCGCTTTTTGACAATTTTATACATGGCTTGTTTTCCTCCCTTAATTTTAGGTCGCTTGCCTGCCGCCAGCCGTTTTTTTAACATTTGACAGATGGCGAAGTGTGCATTGTTAATATTATAACCCATTCCTTATCGTTTGACAAGGGATAAACAAAGAATTCCGGCGAATAATGAACGGAAAGATTGGGTGCAGGCAGCAGATGGAACCATGCCAGGAAAAGTTCTGAAATTTATCTCAAAAATGTAAAAATCTTTATTAATCTCAAAAACAGCCCTTTCCATTCTGGGCAGAAAAGGTTATAATGAAACCAAAAGGCCGTTTTTGTGAAAAAATCCAGTTGCAGGCGGTCAAAATTGGAAAGGTGAGGTTGACAAAATGAAAACAGCAATTGTAGGATGCGGCGGAATTGCGAAGGTCCACGCAGACTCCATAAAAAAATCAAATGGGAAAGATGAACTTGTAGCGTTTTGCGATATCCGGCGTGAAAGGGCGGAAGCTTTTTCCAAAACATATACAGACGGGAAAGCGCCTGTATATGAATCGCTTGAAGAAATGCTGGCACAAAGTGAGTTCGACGTTTTACATATCTGCACCCCCCATGCCCTCCATGTCCCAATGGCAATAGCCGGGCTGAAAAGCGGGCGGCATGTGTTTATGGAAAAGCCCCCGGCTGTTTCCAAAGAACAGTTCCAGGAATTGAAAAAGGTGGAAGGGGAAAGCGGAAAACTGCTTGGATTCTGTTTCCAGAACAGATACAACGCCAGCGTGATACAGGCAAAAGAGATTATTTCCAGCGGCAAAGCAGGGAAGATTGTCTCTGCAAGGGCGTTTGTAACCTGGAGCCGCGGCGCTTCCTATTATACTGACAGCGGGTGGCGGGGAACCATGGAGCTGGAAGGCGGCGGCGCTATGATTAACCAGTCTATCCATACATTGGATTTAATGACGGAATTTATGGGACAGCCCCTTTCATCGGAAGCCTCTATTGCCAACCACCATTTAAAGGGCGTGATAGAAGTTGAGGACACCATGGAAGCGTATATCCAGTATGAAAACGGGATTGGGCTTTTCTATTGTACGACAGCTTTCGGGAGCAACGCTCCCATTTTGTTGGAAATCCATTGTGAAAATATGATTCTGCGGATTGAAGGCAATTCTTTAACTCTGATTTACCCGGATGGGAAACGGGAAAGCATCGACTGCCAAACAGGCGTGGCGCTGGGCAAGGACTATTGGGGGACAGGGCATTTAGCCTGTATCTCGAATTTTTACGAGTGCATCCAGCAGGGGAAACCTGCCCCGATTGGGATTCCGCAGGTTGAAAGGGTATTCCTTTTGATGATGGATCTGTATAACAGCGCAAGAGGTAAAAAAGATTAATAAAGCTAAGATAGATACAAACTAGGTTGAACAGGAAAGGCGGCGCCCCCCCGAGCGGGGGGGGGGGGGGCCGGTTCGCAGGCCCGGGGAAAAATTTTTTAAAAGTTGTAATATTTTACAGAAAATTTTTAAATAATATAAAAATTTGTGTG
>CAOJXI010000223.1 GCA_948465665.1 uncultured Clostridia bacterium
TTCTCTTTGTTTTTCCTTTTTTCTTTAAGTTCCCGTATATGGGACGCCGTCCTGGTCGCACCCGCAGGTGCGAAATCCCCAGCTTGCTGAAAGAAAACAGAAACCTTGCTAAGAGCCTGTTTAGGATCTCAACGTGTGCGGATTAGCGAGCGGATTTTATGCCCAGCAAGGCAAAAATTCGCAGTAATCCTGACGGATTACAAGGATTTTTAACGCAGTCTGGGCGGAAAATACACCGCTAAGACGTGCGCGGGGAGATTCTAAACAGGCTCTAAGAGGAAGATAACTAACCGCTTCGTCAGTATTCAAAATAAAAAGCCCGCTGGAATTGCTTCGGGGGTGGGATAGGATTGGGATTGGAACCCGCTTAGGGCAGGCAGCCCCATTATGGCGGGCTTCTTCCGCTTCGTCTGAGTTGGACAAACCTTTAGAACCTGTATTCATAACCGGGGGATGCTGGAAAAAGACCGCTCAGACAGCGTGGGGCGGTTGTGAATACAGGTTCTTAAGTTTTCTCTTGCAGCCATCCAGCAAACCAACGGTTTGCAATGATGGCGTACCGAAAGCCGCAAACCAAAAGGTTTTCGTCGAACTCACGTTATTTTAGAACTTATCCCAGGGAATTCTGCCTGGACGCTGAATGATATTATTCAAACGGCTGACTGTTTTCCATTAAAACGGCAGTCCTCAAAACATGGACAGCCTGGGTTTCCAAATCGGCAGCCTGTGTAAAAGCATCCAGATAAAGGGTTGGATTGATATTTTTTTCAATACCGGCTGCACAAAACAGTTCCAGCTTCAGAAAGCCATTTTCCACACAGGGAGAACAGAGGGAAACATCTGGGCGGAGGTCAATTTCCTTCATCCCTTTTTTAGTGCGTTTCATCACTAAAATACTGCTGCTTTTATCAAATTCCAGCAAATGCTGAAGCGCTGATTCGGGAGGGCATCCCTCAAACTTCAGGCGGATTTGATAGGAAGCCTGTTTAATTTTCTCCGGCTTAAATTTCTGCAAAGCAGTTTTCCTGACCGTAAGCCCTTCCGGCAGGGTGCTGTTCAAACGTCGGGATACTTCTTCACAGTCCATCATGCGGGTAATACGCAAATCCATTGTTTCACATAAGCTTTCATATCCCAAAGAGAGGGGCAGGGCGAAAGTAGTATAGGGATGGGGGTTAAATCCCTCTGTATACCAGACAGGAATTTCCGCCCGCCTTAAAGCCCGCTGCATACAACGGTTAATGTCCAGATGGGAAATATATTTCGCCCGCCCTGTTTTCTCATAAAAAACCCGTAAATTGGGCATTTTGTTCACGTCAGTAATTTGAATATCAGTCAAAGCAGCGGCCTCCTACCAGTTGATTTGCCCCGCAGCCTGCGCACTGCTGGCGGCAGTTAGGGGTTGTCTGATTGTTGTGCGCCTTCTGGTTTTCGCGTATCAGGAAATCTTTGGAGACGGCAAAGTCCAAATGATCCCAAGGCATTATTTCGCTGTAATCCCGTTTGCGGTTGGCATAAAAGGCAGGATCCAAACCGCACTCGTCCATAGCTTCCTGCCACCATTCCATATGGAAATGGTTCCCCCAGCTATCCAGGCGGCATCCCTTTTTCCAGGCGCGGTAAAGCACTTCTCCAAGCCGGCGGTCTCCCCTTGCCAGCACGCCTTCTAAAAAGCTTGTGTCTGCATCGTGCCAGTTCAGCCGGATTTTCTTGCTTTTCAGACAGGAAAGCATGTGGTTTTGTTTTTCCCTGAGCATTTCCCAAGTATCCTGGGGCTCAAACTGGAAAGGGGTAAATGGCTTAGGGACAAAACAGGCGCAGCTAACGGTGACAGTAACGGCTTTTCCCTTCTGGCGGGAGGGCAGGCTGTAATAAAAATCCACAATCCTTTGCGCCAGATCGACGATACCCTCTACATCTTCCATTGTTTCCGTGGGAAGCCCCATCATAAAATAAAGCTTGACCGCAGTGTAGCCGCCCTCGAAAGCAGTACGGCAGGTATTAAAAATTTCTTCTTCATTAACGTTTTTATTAATTACGTCCCTCATTCTCTGGGTTCCTGCCTCCGGCGCAAAGGTCAGGCCGCTTTTGCGCACTTTGGAAACCGTGTCTAAAAGTTCCTGTGAGAAATTATCTACCCGCAGGGACGGCAGGGAAAGGTTAATTTTCTTCTCGTCAGTCCATTGCACCATTTGGGTAAGCAGTTGTTCTACCTGGGAATGGTCGCTGGTAGAAAGGGACGACAGGGAAATTTCATCATACCCGGTAGACGCGCACAAATCCCGGCCGTTGCGGCAAAGGGTATCTACATTTTTTTCCCTGAGCGGGCGGTAGATAAAACCAGCCTGGCAGAACCGGCAGCCCCGGATACATCCGCGCAGAACTTCAATAATAGCCCTGTCATGGACAATATCCGTATAAGGCACAACAAATGAAGAGGGATAAAAAACATGGTCAAAATCCCGAATAATACGTTTCCTTACACGGGCCGGGGCACCGTCTTTTGGAGTAACACTTTTGATTGTCCCATCCGGGAAATAAGATACATCATAAAGGGATGGGACATAAATCCCCTCTATTCGGCAGGCTTGGCGGAGGAATTTTTCCTTTGTCCAGCCCTCTTTTTTGGCAATTTTATAAAGGTCTATCAATTCAAGGTTGACTTCCTCCCCTTCCCCAAGGATAAACAAGTCAATAAAGTCGCACAAGGGTTCCGGGTTGCAGGCGCAAGGCCCCCCTGCAATTACCAGCGGCGAAAGGCTGGGGCGTTCCGAAGCCTTTACCGGAAGCCCGGCTAAATCCAGCATATTTAAAACAGAAGTAAAGCTTAACTCATATTGCAGGGTAAAACCGATCATGTCAAAATCCCGGATAGGATCGAAACTTTCCAAGCCGTAAAGGGGGATATCGTTTTCCTTCATTAAACGTTCCATATCCCGTTCAGGCGCAAAGACCCGCTCGCACCATACGTCTGGGCGCGCGTTTTTCAGGGAATAAAGGATTTTCATTCCCAGATGGGACATTCCCACTTCATATAAATCCGGAAAACAGAAAGCAAAACGAACATCAACTTCTTTGGGATTTTTGATAACGCTTCCCAGTTCCCCTCCGGTGTAATGGGCAGGTTTTTGCACCTGCATTAGAATCTGATCCAGTTTTTCGGAAATTTGTTGATTTGGCATACTGTTTTATCTCCTAACCCGGCGTTCGCCTTTCAAAACTTATGCGAGTCCGACATGATTCACTTACATCTATTATAGCATACCAAACCGGGAATTGGTAGAATCTATCATCTATATACTATAAATTAATTGCAAATTTTTTGGCGGCGGAATAAGGTAAACGATTAATCTTTATTTTCGTTAGTTTCTGACATACATTCTAAAATCATTCTGACAGCCATCTTAAAACCGTTTATAAAACAGGCTTGATTCTCAACGGCCCACTGTTCTATAAAAGAATCCAGAATTTGTTCATATAATTCCTGCTGTTCTGGGGATAATGTTTTTATAAATGCTTCCTTATCAGAAATGGGCTTCTGCTTTCCTGTGTATAAGGATTCCATTATGTCGATTTTCCCCATAAATAAATCTTCCAGTATGCTGTTCATATAAATACCTCCTAAAAAGTGAATACTTAATTATTATAAAGGTATTTTGAATACAATATAATGACTCTAAAGCGCATTGGACTTTAAAAACATATAAAAACCAGTATACAAAAAAGTAAAAATGCCCCAGTTCTGTATATAGAACCAGGGCAATCATTTAAATCTGTTGTTTTTGTTGGTAAAGGGCCGTCAAAGAATCCTGAAGTACTTGTGAAAAATTAATATGGTTGCTTTCAGCGAACGTGTTGAGTCATGCGGGGATGGTAAGATTTTTCCTTACCGCTTTTTTGCCGTATTTCTCAGCATAAGAGTCCATATCCAGAACCAGCATACTTACAAAACCGCCAGGGTCTGGGGTAATACTTTCTAACGGGCTTGCTTTTGGGGCGGGCTTTCCATCCTCCAGTTCATCAAGAACCCAGCCGGAGGCGGCGTCCGCAGCCATTAGGATAGCTTCAGCTAAAGAATCATCTCCGCTTACACATCCAGGGAGATCAGGGACTACTGCCGCATAGGTGCCTTTGCCCTCTTCGTCAGGATAGAAACAGGCAGGATAAGTTAATTTCTATAGAACCCCCTCCGTTATGGTGCATTTAATAGGGCATTTACAGCCCAGCCTGTTTAAAAATATGTTTTACAATTTGTGGGTTAATATCTCCGGGATGTTTGGGAATTGTTACTTTGCCTGGCTTTGATGGGTGAATATATTGGCAGTGTGAACCTTTTGCATTTTAATATTGCCATCCATCTGCTAAAATGATTTTCTCTACTTCCCGGAATCTCATGATTTAACCTTCTTATAGTTTTAATATACGCATCATGCGTATATTTATCAAGAGGAAAATAAGATTTTCCAAAAAGAATTTGCTGATATGGATACACACAATTAATAGGAAAAGAGTACCCTTTTCCGTAAATCCCCTTTCGCCGCTGCCGCGCCGGAC
>CAOJXI010000224.1 GCA_948465665.1 uncultured Clostridia bacterium
TAACGCAGTCTGGGCGGAAAATACGCCGCTAAGACGTGCGCGGGGAGATTCTAAATAGGCTCTAAAGACAAACGGAAAAGCCAGGATTCCCAGGCTTTTCCGTTAAATTCACGTTTATTCCCCAAATAGATAACACTTGGCAAAATCCAGCATTAAGGCTTTTCTGCCACATTCCGGGCAGGTATAAGTACCATAATAGCATGTAATGAAGTCCTTTTCAGCCTCAGCCCCAAACTTGTCCAGGATTCCAGTAATCCAGCATAAAGGGTCATCAAAGGATTTCCCATCCCAGGGTTTGACCTGCGCCGGGACAAGCTGTCCCTGAACCTTCCTGTCAGTCAAGGAAGATTCTTCATCGCAGAAATCGCAGTCCGGGCAGCCCAGATAACATTCATCTTCATCCCAGCAGGACATAACCAATACATTTGCCAGCAGGTGATCTCCCATGATGGCAATCAGCCCAGTAATTAAATAATTGCGGGCGTCGTCATCCAAAAGCCCGATCTGATCCAGGTTTTCCAGAATGAATTCCTGCGCCAGCTCCTTCAGGATCAAAACAGCAGCGTTATAGCCGGACATGATTTCTTCCGGCACAGGCTCCAGAGCTTCTCCGTTGGCTTCAGGAACATCTGTTGCCAGACAGATTCCAGCCTGTGATAAAATATTTACCTGCCAGTTAAAGTTTCCTTCTGCTTTTTTCTGCTGGTACAGCTTTACCATATAAGGGAGCGCCAACAATAATGCGTCATAGCAGGTCATTTGATGGCTGAGGCTTTCACAGAGGTTGTCAAAAGCGATTTGGTAATCGTCTTTTTCCTCCATATCCAGCCGCCGCAGTTTTCCCTGTGGGGATATAGGCTCTTCACCCATCAGTATTCTAATTTCCAGCAGGACGCTGCCGTATGCGCCGGTATAAGTTTCCCAGTATGGGGAGTCCAAGGGAATTAAGTTCATGTTCATGGTTAGGCTGATACCTCCAGTTCTGTATGGTTGAAAAATTATATCAGTTGATAAACTGCGCAGGCATGGGGCGGGAGTCTGGAAATCAGGCATCCGCCTTTTATTACGGCTGCTTCGCCTGTCCAAAGCTCTATGCCTTTGGAAAAATCCATTCCCAAATCCTTTATCGACACCTCTACTGGCCTGACGGCTTCAGAGAGATTAAACAGTGCGGCATAACGTTTGCCCGTTTGGAGATTCTCCGCTGTCCATACCGCTGCTTCATCATTCCGTGTTATCTGCCTTGGGCGACATTTCGGCGGCAGCATGGCCAGGATTTCCCGATTGGCCAGCAGGGACAGTGTCCAGCCATCCAGCTTGGTAAGCTCTGCTCCTATCATCAGCGGCGAGCCAAACAGGCACCAGAGCGTCATCATAGTTTTCTGTTCGTCAGGGGTAAAACGTGTTTTCCGTTCCCCCTTGCCGAATCCCCCGCCCAGCATCCCCAGGGGGAGCATGTCGCAGTCGGGATAGCATCCAGCTTCTACATGGTCTTGCCAAAGCTCACACCGGGAAAACATATCCTTCAATAATCTCCATTCATCCCAGAAATCATTAGTAATGCGCCACATATTGGCGTATTTTTTATAATGCCAGGATTTTTCGATCAGCGCAGGGCCGGGAGAGAGGGAAAGGACAATAGGCCGCCCCTGCTTTTCAATGGCGTGGGCAAGCATTTCAATTTCATGCTGTCCCTCATATCCGCCAAAACCGTAGGGGTTCAGGTTATCAGTATTGCAGATATCGTCACATTTAATAAAGTCAACGCCCCAGGAAGCATACAGCTCTATCAAAGAATCATAGTATGCCTGCCCTTCGGCGCAGTCCCTTACGCCATACATATCAGGATTCCAGCGGCAGACAGAGGAGGGATTGGCGACCATATCAGCAGTCAGCGCGCAGCCCTTGATCTTCATATGTTCATGGGCAGCTGTCCGGGGAATCCCGCGCATGATGTGGATGCCGAATTTCAGCCCCAGGCTGTGGATATATTCAGCAAGGGGGGCAAATCCCTTCCCGCCCGCAGAGGAAGGGAATCGTTCTGGATCGGGCAGGAGGCGGGAATACTCGTCTATTGCCACTGGTGCAAAGGGAATGTACTGGAATTTGTCCCGCATGGAGCCTGCCTTGTAAGCATACCATTCAATATCTACAACAATGTATTCCCATCCATAGTCTTTTAATTGGTCTGCCATAACAGCGGCATTGGCGCGAACCTGCGCTTCGGTTACAGTGGTGTCATAATAGTCATAACTGTTCCATCCCATAGGCGGGGTGGGTGCAAAGGCGTTTTTATTCATAAAGTGTTTTCCGTCTCCTGTCAATGCTTCCCAATATCCGTCCGATAGTGCATATTTTCAAAGGAAATCTTTTTCACGCAGCCATAGGATTTTTCAAGGGCTTCCTTTAAGTCTGCCCCCACAGCAGACACTCCAAGGACACGCCCGCCGGCAGTGAGAAATTTCCCGTTTTCAGCTTTTGTACCCGCATGGTATACAGTCGCTCCGGGAACCTGTCCCTTTTCATCCAAACCAAAAATTTCTTTGCCTGTGGCATATTTTTGAGGATAACCCCCGCTTGCCAGAATCACGCAGGCACAGGCCCCGTCTTTCCATTTGATTTCAAGCCCGCCCAATGTTTCATTGGCGACAGCCTTCATAATGGCGATTAGATCTGTTTCCAGCATAGGCAGGACAACCTGTGTTTCCGGGTCGCCAAAACGGCAGTTGTATTCAATGACATAGGGCCCCTTAGGGGTAAGCATCAGCCCGAAGTACAGGCAGCCCTTGAAGGGCCTCCCTTCTTTGTTCATGGCTGCAATGGTGGGCAGGAAAATCCGCTCCATGGCCTGCTGGGCAAGTTCCGGGGTATAGTGGGGGTTGGGGGAAATGGTGCCCATCCCGCCAGTATTCAGGCCCTCGTCGTTGTCGTTGGCGCGTTTGTGATCCATAGAGGAGATCATCGGTTTAACCACCTTGGAGTCAGTAAATGCCAGGACAGAAACTTCCGGCCCAGTGAGAAATTCCTCCACAACCACCTGGTTCCCGCTCTTGCCGAAAGCCTTTTCCTCCATGATAGTGTGTAGCCCGTCCTTTGCCTCGTCCAGAGATTTGGCGATAATGACCCCTTTCCCCAGCGCCAAGCCGTCAGCCTTAATGACAATGGGGAATTCATTCTTTTCGGTAATGTAGTCAAGGGCTTTCCGCGGGTCGTCAAAAACCTCATAAGCCGCTGTGGGGATGCCGTATTTTTTCATCAAACCCTTGGAAAATACCTTGCTTCCTTCAATCATGGCGGCTTTCTGGCTTGGCCCGAAGGTTAGGAATCCTGCCTGTTCCATTGCGTCAGCCATGCCAAGCACCAGGGGATCGTCTGGCGCGACAACCACCAGTCCAACCTTCTTTTCCTTTGCAAAAGCGACCATCCCCTCAATATCTGTTGCCTTGATAGGGTGGCACTCTGCGTCTGCCGCGATTCCGCCGTTGCCGGGGCAGCAATAGACCTTTCCGCAGTCGGGGCTTTCCTTCAGCTTTTTGATGATGGCGTGTTCACGTCCGCCGCCGCCTACTACCAGGATATCCATTGACATTTTATCTGACATTTCTGTCAAACCTCCTTTGGTTTTACTGTCTTGTAATAATAAATGACCAACACAAAAGCAAAGGAAATAATTTGTGCAGCCATGATTCGGACAATCTGCAACTCGTCTGCGCCTTTTAAAGAAACGACATGCAGCATATTTGTAGCAATGGTATTATTGAATAAATGGTCGCCAAGCCCTCCCCATATATTTCCTGTTATACGGTAAAGAAGCCCCCATTTGATTCCCATAATTCCGGCAAGGATGATATAACCGATACCCAGCAAAACCATTTCCATAAATGACATTTCGCCATATATGTAGCTTCTGATTGGCATGATAATGTGCCAGATTCCGAATAACAGCGCGGCAATCACATTTGCCTGCATGAACGGCTTTGTTTCGGAGAGCGTTTTAATGAACAATCCACGAAAAACGCCTTCCTCCATCCATACATTAATAACATTGAATAGTAGGCATAACATAAAGAAAACGAAACCGGTGTTTTTTATTTGGGATCCAGTTAAAGAAAAACCGCTGATATATATTTCTAAATGTGCAGGATTGCCTTGCAACGCTAAAATTTCCAATTCCAATCCAAACGAAACAGCAAAGCAGGCGCTTCCCAACAGCAAACCTTTCAAAATACCACTTAAAAAGCCGTTTCTTTGGAATCCAATATCATTCCAGGAAAGATTTTCCCTTTTCAATGCCAACGTCAACAGGAGAATCCCAACTGCTTTGTGAAGCACATTTTCTCCAATCGCCGTTTTGTCTGTTTCAATCAGAAAATATTCTACAAACCTTACAGCCAAACAAAGGGTGAATATTGCAATGCACAAATGATCTGATTTGTATTTTGTATTCCTTCCCATATACAGCTACCCCAATCAACCGGAAATCATCGTTCTGTTTGTATTGT
>CAOJXI010000225.1 GCA_948465665.1 uncultured Clostridia bacterium
TTTCAGGAAAGCCCCCTGGACCCGAAACCTTTTTAATCCGCCCTAGCTTATACTCGTCTTAGTTTACTCCCGCCACTTTGCTTTATTAAAATACTATCCTATATTCCCCGCGTCCCGGCAATTCTATCGTGATACTATGGCTGGGGCGATGATAGGAAACATACTTTGGGAGTAGTTCTGATTTTGGCTTAAAATTCTGCGGCAGGCGAACCGTATAAGAAACCGGTCTAGCAAATTTCCAATTTACGCGAAACATAATATGTCCTTTTTTACATAGAAAGCACTCTGTTTCCCCGCCAAAGGACAGATGCCCGTTAGATTTCACAATTTGGGGACGGTTTGGGTTCTGTACCATAACTTTCACAAGGGCGCAGCCATGAGGGGGAATCTCGTTTAAGGTTACAGTATCGCCATACTGTACATCCTCAACCACCTGCCCGGAGTAATATTCGCAGAGGGTGTAAATTTTCCCAACCTCTGCAAAATCCCCCAGGAAATAAGAATTTAACGCCAATGCGCAGGTAAGGGGCTCGTTGTCAGACCAGTTAATGAAGGCGATAGTATGCCACCCTTTCTGTTTTACCTCTACATCAATAACAGAAGGATACCTTCCGCCGCCAAAGAGATCCCGCGGGAATACTTCCGTGGGGACAACGGGCATAATCTGTGAAAGCAGCATAAGGCGGTCGCGGTCAATTTTAGCCATTGGTTCGGTTGAACATACCAGCCCGCCGCCAATATACTGGTTCAGGGTAGAAGTTTTCGCTTCAACGTCAGTAAGCATCCCATATCCTAGAGCCAGCCCGCGAAAAGGCTCATCCTGCCGACGAACCATCAAAGCGTCAGGATCATTGTTCCACCATAGATTCATCCAGCTCCGAAGAAGGTTTTGCTTCATTGTAAAGGGGGCAGCCCTTCCGCCAGCCTGGATGGTTTTGCTCCACATGCTGAGCGTATCCGAACCAGTGCGCTGTGCATCTGCCAAACCAATGACCGGATCATATAATCCTCCGCAGATTAAAAGGTATGCGTCATTGCCAAGGCCGTCCCTCACAGCCTGCACTGCCAGACGGTACGCCTTTGCTAAAGGAATATTCTGGTTGTAAAAGACTGCGTTTTCCTGGACAACCGGCGCGCGGGTAAAGTCCAGTTTATGATATACATATCCCCATTGCCGTAATGTAGTATAAAGCCCCCGAATCCATTCCAGAACCTCTGGATTTGTAATATCCAGCACACAATAGGTTGTATTGTTCATCGGAAAGCGGCAAAGCGTCCCGTCTAAATGCCGGAGAAGCCATTCTGGATGCTGGAAGGCAACAGGAGCGGTTTCATGGGCAATAAACGGGCTTGTCCATATACCGGGAAGATATCCAGCCTCCTGTATTTCCTCCGCCACCTGGGACATGGGCAGGGGAAAGCGGCTGTTTGGGTTCCAATCCCCAAGCACCCGTTCCCATCCTTCGTCTATTTGGAAAACGTCAAAGGGGATTTTCTGCCGGTTCAGCGAATCCAGGTTTTCTTTCACATCCTGATAACTGACCGTTAATCCATAATAATACCATGTACAATACACGCTGGGAGCAGGTTCTTTCCTGTGGGCATGGTACAGGCGTGCTTTATCTTCGGCAAAAGAACGGATTGTTTTTAAAATCCCCTTCCTGTGTTCTTCGTTCCGTTCGACCCGGAGCCATTCCGACGAGACTGTTTCCTCAGGCTCAACCAGACAATCTATAATGCAGCTTGATTCTAACCGCTGGAATACGTCCTCAGAGTCCATCTCCAAAGTACTGCTGACCATCTGTTCCGCCCCTGTCAGATAACCTAAAAACAAGTAGTGCCCGGTACTGTTCCGAATCACCGTCGTTTGGTCGCTGACAAATACATTAGAAGGTTCAGAAGGGTCTACAGGAGAACCGCCCGTTTCTGAAAGCCCCCTTTGTGCATCATGATAGCTCTCGTCATGCTGCGATAAATTACAGACTGCTGGAAGATCGTTTTTATGCCGTCCCTGCCGGTATATCTGCCACTGGCCGTTTTTGGGGCCGATTTGCAGGGAATCCGGCCCTTCAACTACAAACGGGCTGAGTTTACGCAGATAAACCGGATTTTTAGTCAGGTTTTTAAAGGTTAGCTGCAAGCGAAAAGATGCGGAATCCTTTTGTTCAAATACACGCTGCCATGTGATTTCCCCATAATCGCTTGTATATGTTGATGAGGTCTGCCTTGTACAGCAATCAAGACCATCGGTACATTTGCCATAGAATTTTGAGGACAGCCTGGGCGCATCAATTTTTATGTTTTTCCCTTCCGCTTGCAGGGTAACAGCAAAATGATACCGAAGATATCCCTCGCTGTCCTGTATGTCAATGTACGGCTGGTTGACAGACATATTCATCCTTCCTTCCTATTGTTTCGTGTTTATTTTTTGCCCTTTTAGTATACCATATTCCCAGTTTTATGGAAAGTATAGAATTCATGTCTCTTTATCAGGCGCAGTCATAAAAAATTTAAATGTTTTTAATTATTATAATTTTATATTCTTTTTTTACAATTTAATATTCTTTTATGTTCATGGATTGTCTTGCTAGGCAAAGTAAGGTAAACTAATCAGAAGGGGAGGGGAGAGTTCTCCTCTGATAAACTTTGAATCTATTTTGAAAGGGGTAATTTCCTTTGAAACTATATCTGGAATCCATAGAGGGCTTTTCCTCTGCCGGGAAGGACGCCGTTATTTTTTTTACTACAAAAGAAACAGTTTTGGGATGTAAGGAACTTTCCATTCTCTCTGCCTATCAACAGCTTATGGAAAGCAAAGTCTTTAACTGTAAAGAAGGAGAGCTTTACAGCGTTCGGATGAACCTTGGAGGGCAGGAAAAACTTACTTTAATTGTTTTTGCTGGTATTTCCGAAAATCCCCAGACCAGAAAAATACGGGAGATTATGGGGAAAACAGCCAAACTGCTGGAAAAAGAAAAGGCTGCTTCCGCTGCAGTGCTTTTCCCGGACTCCTTCAGCAAAAAGGACGTTATGAAGGCAGGGGAAGGCTTGCTTTTAGGGAGTTATTCCTTTGATTTTTACCGTTCTGAGAAAGTGGAAAAGACCTATAAAGATATAACGCTTTACAGCAATTCTGGCGCTTCTCTGGAGACTCCTCTTATCTTATCCGAGGCAATTTGTCAGGCGCGGGATTTAGTAAACCTGACAACATGGGATCTTCATCCAGCTGATCTTGCAAAAAAAGCTAAAAAAGCCGGGGAGAAATACGGCGTTGAGGTGGAAACCTTTAAGCCTGAAGAAATTGAAGCTTTTGGAATGAAAGCATTTATGGCGGTTGGAGGTGGAAGCGACAACCTTCCGCGGCTGATTGTTCTGCGCTATCGCGGAAACCCTGACAGCAATAAAATCCTTGGCTTTATTGGAAAGGGGCTTTGCTATGACAGCGGCGGCTATTCCATGAAGCCCTCTGCGGGGATGGCTACCATGAAAACTGACATGGCTGGCGGCGCTGCCGTAATTGCGGCAATTTGCGCGGCGGCTCAGAAAAAACTCAAGGTCAACATTACCGCTGTGGTTGCTGCCTGCGAAAATATGGTTTCCGGCCATTCCTACCGTCCGGGCGATGTGATTGGCTCTATGTCTGGTAAGACCATCGAAGTGGACAACACCGACGCGGAAGGACGGTTGACTTTGGCTGACGCGATCACATATGCGATTCAAAAAGAAAACGTTTCCAATATCATTGACATAGCTACACTGACCGGGGCGGCTGTTGTTGCTTTGGGCGGGGAGATTACCGCTGCTGTCTGCGACAACGACAAGCTTTGGGAAAAAGCTGAATCCGCTGCCGCTAAGGCTTGTGAGAAAATTTGGCGTATGCCCTGCGATATGGATATGGACAAACTGCTGGATTCCAAAATTGCAGATATGAAAAACTCCGGCGGAAGACCTGGCGGCTGTATTACTGCTGGGCTGTTCCTGAAACGTTTTACAGAGGGATTGCCTTGGTTACATCTGGATATTGCCGGGCCTTCCTATACGGAGAAGGGAAATGACCTCTGCGCCTTCGGCGGGACGGGCTGCGGCGTTGCTACACTTTTCTATCTGGCAAAGGCATTTGAAGAATAAGCGTGTTTCCCTTGGAATCGATTGGGCCCTTCAGCTATGATATAGTTGAAGGGCTTTTTTGATGCCCATTTTTGGAAAATGGTTCTAATGGGTGTTTTTATTGCATAGGAATAAGGTGAGTTCAGTAGAGCTGATTTGCGGGAGTAACCTTAGATGAGTACAAGCTAAGGCGGATTAAAAAGGTTTCGGGTCCAGGGGGCTTTCCTAAAAAGCCCCCGGTCGCGCCCGCAGGCGCGAAATACCCCAGCAGGCTTAAAGATAGCAGAAACCTTACCTAAAAGCCTGATAACTCACCGCTTCGTCAGTATTCAAAATCAAAAGCCCGCTGGAATTGCTTCGGGGGAGGT
>CAOJXI010000226.1 GCA_948465665.1 uncultured Clostridia bacterium
GCGGGCTTTCTTCCTCTGTGTCCAACTCCGCAGAGTTGGACGAAGCTGAAAGTTTTCTCTTGCAGCCATCCAGCAAACCAACGGTTTGCGGATGATGGCGTACCTAAGAGCCGAAAGCAGAAGATTTCATCGAACTAAGATAAAACATTATGAATCAGGGATATATTCCGCAATATCCTCCAGCCTGCATGATAAAACAGAGCATAATTTATTCAGTGTTTTTGTTTCCATATTGTCGTTTGCCCGAAGCCGCCGAATTGTTTTGCTGTCAATTCCGCAGCGTTCGCGCAGTTGGTACGTGGAAATATTTTTTTCCGCCATTACAAGCCACAATTTATTAAATACAATCATAAAATATTACCCCCATATTGACAATAAGTAGTATGGGGGTTATAATCCTTATTATTAAGGGGATATAATCCCCATATAAAAAGGAAATTTATAAACATATCTCTAAAGGGATTTAAACTTAATGATATAAAAAGGGGGCAGGCAGCATGAATAGCATACTGGAAAATTTGTTTATGGGAAAGATTGACATAATGGAGATGTTGAACGTCAAAAAACAAAGTTCTACTTCTGATAAGGAGTCATTTATAAAAACGTTGACACCTGAACAGCAAGAATTATACGAAAAGATAGAAAATACTTTTATGGAAAGGTGTGCTTTGGAATATCAAGAGTGTTTTATAACTGGCTTCAAGACAGCAGTTAGGATGATTTTGGAATCTCTATCGGATACAGCCAAGGATAGGGATTAATATTATACTGATAAATCGCAGACAAAAAATCGTCCTCAAAAACCCATATAAGTCCTTGAGAACGATTATTCAATATGCCTTTTCTATTTAACGTGAGTTCTCGATTTGGAAATTCAAGTTTTTTTGGTCTTATTAGAAGCATTGCAGCCATACGGGGGCAACCCCTCCGCCGCTGCGGCGGCACCTCCCCTGAAAGGGGAGGCAAAGAGTGTACCAACAGAAAAATTGGCTTTCAATAAAGGTTTTTTGGGCTTCCGTAGTATGGTTTTTCGTCGAATTCACGTTATTAATGACTAATCGAAATTGGCATAGTCCCGAATTTTCCCTTTAGGAAAAATGTCATTTCCTTGGGAATAAACTTCAGCAAACAGAATTCCTTACCTTCCGGGCCATCAGGGAAATGGTTCTCTAACCAGGGACGCCAGACAGCGTTCTTTTTTTCCTGATCTGTCACAATTTCCACTGTCCCCAATAAGGTAACACTGTCTCCCCCATCCGCAAAGCATACGCCTGCTTTTGGATTTGCCTGGAATTGGGGAGTTTTTCGGGAGCTTGTGTTGGTGGAGAAATAAATTGCCTCTATTCCATCCGCCCCCAGTTTGGATAAAACGCAAGGACGCGGGAAACCATCCTCTGTCACAGAGGATACAGTAATTTCATTGCACTGCTCTAAAAGCTGTACCGCTTCATCAATAATAGCCTTCTGGCTTTCTTCTCTCCAGGCAAGGCAGTTTTGAATCCTCAAGCCATCATCCCCCTGCTTGGGGTCATAGGCGAACTGCTTCAGTAAATCACAGGGAAATTCCGGGCATTGTCCGCAGTGCTGGAGGTGCCTTGATTCACAGCAGGATTTTACTGGGCATTGCTCCCCCCAAAAGGGTTTTGAAATTTCACAGCATTTCCCGGAACATACCCCATCCTTTAAGTAATGGCAGTCTTCACATCGGATGCCGCAGCGGCTGGATATAATAACAGACATAAAACATCAACCTTTCAAAAAGATACTTTTAGTTATCATATCACAGAACCGGCGAAGGGTCTTGTAAAAAAGCGACATTTCCAAGGGCATACTCCCGGGCCTGGGACAGCGGAAGCCCATGGAACCGTTTAAATTCCCGCAGGAGATGGGACTGGTCTGTATACCCGAACCGCTCCACAGCATCCAGAACCTGGAACCCTGGCAGCAAGGAAGCCCTCCACAGGCTTTGGTACCGTACTAACTGGGAAAATTTTTTCGGTGAAAGCCCCATTTCCCTCTGGAAAACCCTCTGGAGCTGCCGGGGGCTTAAAACTCCCTCTGCTGCCATGTCTGTTAAAGATATACGCCCCTCATACTTTAGGACAGAATAAACAGTATTCATCATACGGGCATTTTCAGAATGTATCTGTAAGGAATCGTAGAGCCATTTTTCAGCGGCAGGAATCCATAAGGAAGGAGAGTTTTCCAAAATGGGAACCAGCTCCCGAACCAAGCCGGGAAAGAAAGCCCCCGCTTCACAGCTAAGATTAACAGAGTCCTCTAAAGATTCCCCGGAAAATAACGAAACCGCCCACGCATAAAACCGAACAGCATATATTCTGCCTGAAAAGCTCTCCTTATTTGGAGAAGACGGCCTATCATTGACCCCGCAGAAACTGGTACGAAGGAACGAGCCGTCTATGTAAAAAAGAACGTCAGCACAGGTATCAGGTATAACGGGCGACGGCGTATACTTTTGGGAATAATCCGCCTCCCAAAAGCACCGAATGAAAGGGGAAAGTTCTGGACATGGGGAATATTCCCGGTATCTGTCCCCCAGGAAAAACGGCGCGGCAGGAATAGGGAAATAAACGGCGTTATGCGCCGGTAAAGCGGATATCTTCATCAAAATTCTCCGAAATGTCCCGGTCAAGAGTAAGCCTTATAATCGTATCTACCCGTTTTTCCGCAATAAGCTGGTCAGGCAGCTTTACCGTCCACCCGTCTCCCATGGGAGCGGTTTCAAGCAGGGTTCCATCCAATGTTTCAGCGCGCCTAACCTGATAGGAAATAGGAGGGAGGGGCTGTTTTTGGAACCTGCCTGCGTCCAGAATATGCAGGTAAAGACGGTTTTCACGGAAAGTTGTCCCATAAACATCATCTACAGGCTGGAGAATCCCGCCCCTGGTGGAATAAACCGCTTCGCCGTTTTCACGCATCCAGTTTCCAATCTGCGTCAGCCGTTCCCGAACGTCAGGCCGTATCCTTCCATTTCGATCCGGCCCCACATTTAAGATTAAATTTCCGTCCCGGCAGATAACATTGACAAGCATTGTCAAAAGGAAGTCCAGGCTGGAAAGGGGATCGTCCTGCTCTGTCATCCAGCCCCAGGATTTGCCTGTACACATGCACATACTTTTTTCCCATGGGACAGGGATTATCTTCCCTTTTATTTCGTGGCTGCCTTCATCACAGTAGAAATCCCCTTCCCAGCCGGAGCGGGGGTTTATTACTGCTTTAGGGCAGTTTTGGCGGACAATCTGGTTCAGCTTTACCGGCTCGTACAGCCATGCAGAATCACAGTCAGAGCCTTTATGGGCAAGCCAGCCGCCATCATACCATATAATATCTACCTGTCCATAACGGGTGGTTAGTTCTGTAATCTGGTCATAAGTTTGCTGCTTCATTTTCAAAGCATTGTCTAGCTGCTCTTTAGGATGGAAATAACCGGGAAAACGCCAATCCATGGGAGAATAATAAAAACCCATTTTCATCCCGGCATTATGACAGGCATTGGCATATGCCTGGACATAATCTTTATGGGAACCCATAGCCGCACTTGTAAACTGTCCGAAGCTTCCAGCGCTGTCCCAGAGGGAAAAACCATCATGATGGCGCGTTACCATGACCATATACTTCATACCTGCGTCCTGAGCTGCTGAAACCCAGGATTGGGCGATCTGCTCCGGGGTTAGCTCCGGTTTGAAGGAGCTGGCAAGTTCCCTGTATTCATCATCGGGAATCTGTTCCCGGAAATAGGCCCATTCTCCTCTGCCCAGGATAGAGTAAAGCCCCCAATGGATAAACATTCCCAATTTAGAATCACGCCACCAAGCTATATCATTTTTAGGGAGTTTCAAGCCAGGGCAAGTTTGACCGCCCAGGCTGTTGAAAATAACGCTGCTGTTAAGCATAGTGGTAAATTCAGAACCTGTTAATTCTTTTGGCATTTTGAAACTGTGTCCTTTCTCGTTAAAATGGGATATTCCTTTGATTATCATAACACAGATCCGCCAGAAAAACAAACAGGGAGGTTCTTTAAATAACATGAGTTCGACGAAAAACCATACTACAAAAGTCCAGGAACTTTTATTAAAAGCCAATTTTTCTGTTGGTATACCCGTATCGTATGGCTGCAATGCTTCTAATAAAGCCAATAAACATGAATTTACAAATTGAACTCACGTTAAATAATGTAACTTCGTTGAAAATTCCCTCTAAACTGCAAGGTTATCGGTCTAAGAGCCTGTTTAGGATCTCAACGTGTGCGGATTAGCGAGCGGATTTTATGCCCAGCAAGGCAAAAATTCGCAGTAATCCTGACAGATTGCAAGGATTTTTAACGCAGTCTGGGCGGAAAATCTGCCGCTAAGACGTGCGCGGGGAGATTCTAAACAGGCTCTTAGGTACGCCATCATCGCAAACCGTTGGTTTGCTGGATGGCTACAAGAGGAAACTTGGAGGTTTTGTCCA
>CAOJXI010000227.1 GCA_948465665.1 uncultured Clostridia bacterium
AGCAATTCCAGCGGGCTTTTGATTTTAAATACTGACGAAGCGGTTAGTTATCAGTCTCTTAGGTAAGGCTTGCCTTGGCTTTAAGCCTGCTGGGGTATTTCGCGCCTGCGGGCGCGACCAGGGCTGTCTGCCCTGGACCCGACAAGGGCCTTTTTAGGAAAGGCCCCTTGACCCCAAACCTTTTTAATCCGCCTTAGCTTGTACTCAACTTTGGTTTATCCCCGCAATTCAGCTTTTATTTACTTCTGCCCATTTGGTCTATTCCCGATGCACCAACAATATTAGCCACATGTGCCATAACTTTCATAGGATTAACTGTATCTGCTGATGAATCCAACTGATCCACCATATCCCGGATCACCTGCATTTCCCTATCGGTATTTGCAATGGAATCAGCGCAGGCGCGCAATTTTTTTGCAACTTCCCCATCTACATCCACATCCCGTTTATAGTTCAGCTGATGTTCCAAAGTCGCCCAAAAGTCCATAGCAATGGTACGAATCTGAACTTCCACACGCACCTGTTCCGAGTGGTTCGAAAAGTAAACCGGAACCTCAACAATCATGTGGTAACTCCGATAACCGCTGGGTTTCGGGTTACGGATGTAATCCTTAACAACCAGCAGTTTAACATCACTTTGTGCAGCCAGCATATTGGCAATCCGGTAAATGTCATCCACAAAGGCGCAGATTACACGGACACCGGCAATATCGAATAATTCCCTTCTGGCGGCTTCTACCGTAACTGGAAGGCCCCTGCGTTGAAGCTTCCCAACAATGCTGTCAAAAGATTTGATGCGGCTGCGAATGTATTCAATAGGATTGCGCCGATCCTGGAGCTGCATTTCATCGCTTAGGATTTCCAGTTTAGTTTTAATTGCTTTGATTCCACAGTGGCTGGCCAGCAGGAGATTAGTGATTTCCTGGTATTGGCCTTGAAGGACTTCGGGATTAAAGTCCTTTGGGTCAAACGGACGATCCAGCGCGTCTGGCGGAAGGTAGGTCGTCATATGGATCCCTGCTTTCTTTTTTGGTCTGGTCTATAATTTCCCTTCTTCTATGGTATCGGAACAAGGGCAAAGCGTCAAGGGCAAACAGAACAAAAAAATGATTTCTATCCTGAAAAGTATCTTGCTCTTTCAATCGGCAATAAGTTGTGGTAAAATAGGAGAAACGCATGGATATATCAATAGTATATAGGAAGAATATCACAAAACTGAAAACAGGCGGGTGAATTTTTATGAATTTTTGTTTTTCTGACAAAATTGATGGGTTAAAACCGTCGGTCATACGTGAAATATTGAAATTTACATCGGAACCGGGCATGATTTCCTTTGCAGCAGGCAACCCTGCACCCGAAGCTTTCCCAACAAAGGCGGTTGAGGAAATTACAGCGTCCATTCTCTCCAAGGAGCCAATCGCTGCATTGCAGTATTCCGTCAGCGAGGGCTATCCTAAATTGCGGGAAACATTAAAAAAATGGATTTCCCAAAGGTATTCTATCGGCCAGCCCTACGATGATTTAATCGTTGTATCAGGAGCCCAGCAGGGAATAGAATTGTCTGCAAAGGTACTGCTTAACGAGGGAGACGTTCTTTTATGTGAAAATCCCAGCTTTATTGGCTCGCTCAATGCTTTCCGGTCATATAATGTGAATCTGGAAGGGGTTCCAATGGAAGATGACGGCCTGAACCTGGAAGCACTGGAAAAGGCTGCAAAGGAAAACCCCCGCACGCGGATTTTATACTTGATTCCCAACTTTCAAAACCCTTCAGGAACAACTATGAGCCTGGAGAAGCGGAAAGCTGCCCTGGAAATTGCCAAAAAATATGATTTTATTATTTTGGAAGATAACCCTTATGGAGAACTGCGCTTTGAGGGGGAACCAGTTCCTGCAATTAAATCCATGGATACAGAAGGACGGGTTATCTATTGCGGAAGCTTTTCTAAAATCCTTGCCCCTGGCCTGCGTGTAGGATATGTTTGCGCCCACAAAGACGCAATTTCCAAAATTACAGTGGCAAAACAATGTTCCGATGTACACACGACAATTCTTTCTCAAATGATCTGTGAGCGGTTTCTGAACAATTATGATATCGACAGGCATATCTCTGAAATACAAAAGATATACAAACATAAATGCCACCTGATGATTGGGGAAATTGAAAAGAAATTCCATCCGGCAGTACGGATTACCCATCCGCAGGGAGGATTATTCCTTTTGTCAACCCTTCCTGAAGGGGTTGACATGATGGCATTTTGTCAGGAGGCAGTACGCCGCCATGTAGCAGTTGTCCCTGGAAATGCCTTTAATGCTGATGAATCGCAGCCTTCCAGCTCCTTCCGTTTAAATTATTCTACCCCTACCGATGAGCAGATTATAGAGGGAATTTCAATCTTAGGCCGTTTGACCTATGAAATGATATCATAAAGGCTGCACCGCCTGAAAGGAGGCAAATTAATCAATGTTTGATCGCCGCAAACTGCTTATAACGCTATGTATGCTGGCCTGTATCCTGCTGGCAGGGGGATTTCTGGGAGCCAACCTTCTAGGGTGGATGTCATTTCCACTTTTAGCCTCGTTGTATGCCGAAGGATGGTGGACACTTCTGCTGATTTTTCCAGCTCTTACCATGTTTGCTCTGGATGGATATTCCCGCCCGGCGCTTGGTTTATTGGCTTCTGGACTCCTGTTGTTTGCAAATACCCATGGCCTGATTACAGCAGGTATGCTTATTGACGCTTCTATTGACACTGCTATAGCTGCTGTTGCCGGAGGCGCAATCGTGGAAATTACTGCTAAAAGTGTTCAAAAACGGAAAAACGCACCGCTTTTAGAGAACAAAAAGAAAAAAAGCCTGGGGGAAAGTACAGCCCAATCTTCCGCCAGTACAGATAAAAGCCCATTTTCCCCCCAGCCCCCGCAAGCAAAGAAACCATATGGTACACAAGCCCCTAAAGCACCACAGTCTGAATCCTTTAAACAACCGAAACCGCAAAAGCAAAATACTTACAGCCGCCCTTCCTCTTCCTGGAGCAGCCCATCAAGCTCCCAGAAAACCGCTGGTTCAGATACAACCTTTAAAAAGGGCTGGGATCCCAACAGGACATATCGAAATCCAAAAGACAGGAGAATCTACAACGGAAATACCTTACAGCGCCAACAGAACGTTTCCCCTGCTCCAAGCCGCAGAAATCTCTCGCCAAGCCCATGGGCCAAGCCGCAAAGGGGAGTGGCAGCCTCCAATTCGTTTCCGCAATGTATCGCTTTTTTTGGGCAAAGAAAGGCTTCCAACAATCACCAGGATTTATCTGGGGGATTGGTTATCTCCCTTTTTGGTGATGCAAATCTGTCGCTGAGGGATGCAGATTATGGCCAGCCTATTACTTTATCTATGTTATCACTGTTTGGTTCTTCAAAGGTTGAAGTTCCTTATGTGTCCAATATTGTTTTAAAACCAGTTTCCCTGTTCGGAGATTGCAGGGATAAGCGTAATTTAGTGAACAGCAATGCTATGCCGCCGATTACGGTTCGCTGCATTTCCCTGTTTGGGGATTGCAGAATTATGTAATTTTCTATAAAAAATCCTAATTGGCAATATAATGCTTAACTGTAAAGTTGCCTCAGTATGTTATTGACATACTCCTGAATTTATGCTATAACTATGTTGGAATTTAGTTATAAAAATGGCAAATGTGTAGTTTGTATGTAATACCCCTTAGAGCAAGGCGGAAAAATAGATAAAATAGACAAGAAGGAGAGAGCATTATGAGCCTAGAAACATGTTACAGTGCTTTGGAAGGCGATTACCAAACGGTTTATAACCGCCTGAATAAAAACGAGAGAATTGTCAAAAAATTTGTCCTGAAATTCCTGGAGGATCCCAGCTATGAGCTTTTGGAGAAATCCCTCAAGGAAAAAGACTATAAGGAAGCTTTTCGCGCTGCCCATACTATTAAGGGCATCTGCCAGAATTTAAGCTTTACTAGGCTATATACTTCTATTAATCTTTTGGCGGAAGCGTTGCGTTCCGAAACAGCAGTGGATACAGAAAGTTTGCCTGAACTTGTGCAGGCAGTAGAAAAGGATTACCAAGTTACCGTTGACGCTGTCCGCGCATTGCAGGCCGAAGGTTAAGGGATGCTTTCCTGTTAAAATTTTGTAGATAAAGGGTTGTTATCCATTTAGGATAATGACCCTTTTAATTTGTCGTAACTTTTATAAAGCAAATCTGCTGGCACAGGCTAAGACGAGTACAAGCTAGGGCGGATTAAAAAGGTTTCGGGACCAGGGGGCTTTCCTCAAAAGCCCCCTGGTCGCCAGTTCAGCGCGCTGAACTGAACCCGCCAGGCGCGAAATACCCCAGCAGGCTTAAAGCCAACGGAAACCCTGCCTAAGAGACTGATAACTAACCGCTTCGTCAGTATTCAAAATCAAAAGCCCGCTGGAATTGCTTCGGGGGT
>CAOJXI010000228.1 GCA_948465665.1 uncultured Clostridia bacterium
AACCAGCTTCGTTGGGGCAGCCCCATTAGGCGGGCTTTCTTCCGCTTCGTCCAACGTCGCAACGTTGGACAAAACCTCCAAGTTTTCTCTTGCAGCCATCCAGCAAACCAACGGTTTGCGATGATGGCGTCCCTAGAACCGAAACCCCTTTAATACGCAGGAGATTTACTTTTCTTCCTTTTCATCCTTATACATAAGTCGTTGGATAAAAGGCTTTTTAGGTTTTGCCTGCTGTTCTGGTTCTTTATTATCCTTTTTAATATAAACCAGTTTTTCCGAAAGGGAAATCCTGGCATAACCGAGCCTGTAACCAAGGGCACAGAAAAGCGGCACATAAAGATACAGCAGCAAAGTAAGGAAGATTTGCAGGAATCCAAAGGAATTTGTATCCACCGTAGGAACAAAAAGGTTAATTAAAATGTTAATCTGAGGGTTAATAAGTTTATAAAAAAGCACCAAATCAGGAATATTTAAAATCTTTGCTAAAATGAGAAGGATACTGGTGGCCATGGGAAACAGCATCCCCACAAGCCCAACTTTCAATCCCCAGTTTAAATCCTCCGGCATCCGTCCAAATTGGACAAAATTCTTTTCCCTGTCGCCATAATACCAAAGCGTGGTATAAAGGATTCCCCCACTTACTACTGTGCAGAGAAGCTGGATGCAAATTTTCCCCCAGGTTTTATCTAAAAGGAATGAAAGGGAAAAAATAATAATGGAGCAGATGATTACAGAGAAAAAAGTAGCCTTTACAATTTCCCAAAACATTTTAGGCATACTGCGTTTTTTATTCATAGTTATAACAACCTTTCATAGAAGGAAGAAGCGTTTCAAAATATTTTTTAACAGCCCAAACCTGTTGTTCAATGTTAAGTTTCCATTCTACTTCCCTTTCAGGAATCCAATGGAAGCTGTGGTCAGTTTCCAAAGGTTCGGCAGTTTTCTCCCCTATCCGACCGGAATAATAATATTGGATGGGATGGAAATATCCAAGTTCTGAATGGCGGCAGTAGGTTTCGGCGGAGCAGAAAAAGCTGTCAATCTCCACAGAGCAGCCAATTTCTTCCATACATTCCCGAATAATACACTGTTCGCAGGACTCCCCGCTGTCAATTCCGCCGCCTGGCAGGAAATAACCTTTAGGCGTCCTCACTGCCGCCAGACAGCCGTCTTTGACAGCGATTAAATACGCTCCCGGCCTGTCATAGTATTGGACGTTTTCCTCTTTTACACCAAAAGTCTTTTTCATCCTGCCTGCCAGCCTTTCCAAATGAGGGTTTAAAACATTTTTTTAAAGTTTTTTTGGTTTTTTGCAGAAATATACTCGCACTTTTGATAGAAAATATGTGCCTCTGGCCTAGATTCCCCTGAAACTAGGCGGATTCCTTTGGCATTTGTATCTTTCGCCCATTCTTCGGCCGCGGAAAGGAGCGCTTTGCCAATTCCCGCCCTTCTGTAATCCCTGGAAACGGCAATTCCCATAATATTTTTCAAATGCGGCATATAAAGCGTATCATAATCGCTAGCATGGATATAACCTACAACCTTCCCCTCCGCCACTGCAACCAGGATTTTGTCTTTTCCACCGCTGGTTAAAGCATCCAGTTTTTCCCTTACGGCTTCCAAAGGGAAATCATATCCTAATTCAAAACGGTTCAGCAAACAAATTCCCTCTGCATCTTCCCCAACAGCGTCCCGGATATAAAAATTCAAACCTGTTTCCCCCTGTTCCGCCTTAGAAAAGCTCTTACAATGGAAATGATTTCCACAATCCCACATGCTCCCAGAAGGACAAACCCTATCAGCGCAACAGCAGAACAGGCATATACACCCGCCATATTCCGGTCAATATTTGTAATCCCATCTTTGAAAATAACAATAGACAGCCCTAAAACGCCGAAAAAAGCCATAATTACAGAAAAATATTTAAGTTTTTTCATAAGGTTTTCTCCTAAAAAATCAAGCCGTTTTTTACAGGAAATCCTCCGTCCGAAGCAGCCCCGGACGGAGGATGGCGTCATCTTTTTCTGTCTGTAAAAGGCAAAAATGCTTATTCCATAGCAGTACACATTAACAGGAACGCCCCTACGCCGTGAAGGTCATTAGCGCTGGTAGGACGGTCGCAATAGTGTTTATAACCGCCGACGCCTGTGCCAACGCAGACATTATCAATAATAAGGCCCTTTTCATCTTCTTTCAGGCGGTTGATAATGCCGGTATATCCTTTTTCTGCCACAGGCAGGAAGGATTTATCCATAATCCCCGCTTCCACAGCGCGCTTGATGGCAGCGGCATACAGGCAGGTGCAGGAGGATTCCAGCCAGTTCCCTTCCATGCCGCCCTTGTCTACTACCTGGTACCACAGCCCGGTTTCCTCATCCTGGTACTTGGCAACAGCAGTCATCAACTCACGGATAATGCGTTCCAAATCCCCTCTTTGTGGGTGGTCTTTGGGCAGGAATTGGAGCACATCCAGGATGGCAATCGGCACCCAGCCAATCGAGCGGCCCCAGAATTCTGGAGACAAACCGGTTTCCTTGTCTGCCCAAGAAGCCTCCCGGCTTTCATCCCAAGCATGATACCATAAACCTGTTTTGGGATCCTTTGTATTCTTTTCCATCATCTGGATCTGGAATACCGGGATTTCCAAATACTCCGGCTTATTAAAGGTTGCGCCGTATTCTGCCAGGAGAGGCCCGCCCATATACAGCCCGTCCAGCCACATTTGATATGGCAGATGGGACTTATGCCAGAACCCGCCGCATTTGCACTTGGGGTATTTGTCCATTGCGTCAATAAGGGTAGCCAGAGCCTTTGTATAGCGTTCGTCTTTGGTTTCCTTATATAGCTGGAATAACAAAATTGCCGGTTGGATATCGTCCATTTGACCTGGATCAAACTGATGAATGGAACCGTCTTCCCAAATAATAGAATCTACCCAGCCTTTGATATAATCAAAGTATTTCCTGTTTCCCGTTAAACGATAAGTATTCTGCATCCCAGAGAGAAATACCCCTTGATGATAGTGGAAACGCCCTACTGGCGGCAGTTGGTCAGGCTGGAATTTCCGCATCAGGGTTTCACAGGCTTTTTCTGCATACCCAAGGGGAGATATGCCGTTGATGATTACGCTCATGGCTGAGTACCTCTCTTTCCAATTCTAAGGCGGTATGTTTATTTTTGTCCAAAATATGCAAAACCACCCCATGGTTTTCTTTTGTCCTCTGTACTATTAAACCAAATTTTAGGCGGTTTGTCAATGCTTGATAACAGATTTCGATAGCATAAGCCTAGAAAAGCTGATTTGTTTTCCAAGGCGGCGTATAATTTCCGATGATTTCAAGTACATCCGTTTGATAAATATTGCCGCCGAGAAGATCGCCGTTCGGAGAAACGCAGATTGAACGTATATCTTCAGGGTTTTCACAATATGGATCGGTATACTCCCCGCCCTCATCAAAGTAATCTTTCAAATATTTAAGGGCGTTTCCGCTTGGGAAAATAATATTCCCCTTGTCAGCTGGGATGCCCATCGCTTCAAATTCTTTTAGGATTTCATGGGTTTTCTGGTTATAAGGGTTTTGGGACTCCTTCTGTCCCAGCCAGGCGGGATTCATACGCAGAGGGATTCCCTCTGCTTTCACCGCCTCGGCAAAATACTTTACTGGTTTTAAAGGAATTGTCTCCTGGTGGAACGCATCCACTGATAAAAGAATGTCGTTTACCCCGCTCTGGGCAAGCCTTGCCGCTATGTCTTTTATCCTGCCTTCATCCTTGCTGAAAAAACCATTTGTTATGATCTGCCTTTTGGGAACCTTCATTTCCTTTGCGGCACAGTGGATTTTGCAGACTTCATCAGGATGCAGCAGCGGCTCCCCGCCAAAGGTCATCAATGACTTTATACTGAATTTGCTGCATATCTGACAGACAGCCTGGGCAGCAGCGCTGCCGTCTATATATTCCCCTCCTGCTGTGTGTTCTCCTTCAGAGCAATGTTTGCATCGTCCTGTACAGGCTAGGGTAATTAAAAATTCTATGCGGTTTAAGTTCTTTACATATGGGTTCATTAATTTTTCAACCTTCCAATACCTGGTACTGCTGGGAAGCGGTTTCCTTTGTAGCATACTCGCTGACCTGCAAAACCTTGACCTTTACAGGTTTGCTGCCCAGCTGTATTTCAACAACATCGCCAATTTTCACATCATAAGAAGCCCTGGCGATTTTCCCGTTCACTAAAATCCGCCCCCCGTCGCAGGCTTCATTTGCGACAGTCCGGCGTTTAATCAATCTTGTAACTTTTAAATATTTATCCAGTCTCATGTATCTGTGCCACCTTTCGTATTACTATAACGTGAGCTCGATGAAAGATTTCTCTAAATTGTAAGGTTATTGCTCTTAGGGACGCCATCATCCGCAAACCGTTGGTTTGCTGGATGGCTGCAAGAGGAAACTTGGA
>CAOJXI010000229.1 GCA_948465665.1 uncultured Clostridia bacterium
AGTGCAGCTCCGCTGCACAACCCCCTGGACCCGAAACCTTTTTAATCCGCCCTAGTTTGCGGTTGTCTTAGCTTTCTCCCGCAAATTAGCTTTATTTCGCTTTTAACTTATGGATTGTCTCCTGAAATTCCGTTTTTACCTGCTTTAGTGTATCCGGCTCTGTAATCAAAATCGCGCCAAGATTTGCAAGGGCGGCAGCAGCATTAAGCAAACCAATTCTCCCTTCCGGTGATATCGTAGCATCAGCCATTTCCCGTGAATGGCCTGCAACGCAGGCGTCAGCGATCTTAATGTACCCATGTAAAGCAGGGCAGCGATAACTAACACTGCCAATATCGCTGGAACCGGCGGGTTCCTCCTTAACCCCCTCAATATTTGTAATCCCCAGCTCTTCATATTGTTGTTTCAGCAAATCAGCAAGGCTGTAATTGATCACAAAGTCATCATAAGGACATTCATAGATACTGTGTTTAAAGGTAGTCCCGGTAGCGGCGCAGGCACCCTCAGCGCATTGAATGGCCTTTTGGGTTAATTCCTGAACATAGGGCATAGTAGACCCGCGGAAATAGTATTCCAGGGAAGCGTAAGCGGGAATAACATTTGCCGCCAAACCGCCGTCACGGAAAATCCCATGGATGAAGGTATTGGGCAGGCAGAATTGGCGGAGGAAATTAATATTGGTAAAGGTTAAAACTGCTGCATCCAAAGCGCTTTTGCCTTCATGCGGGCGGCATCCATGGGCATTTTTTCCAAAGAATTCAAACTTAACGGGGTTTAAAGCGTTAGTCCGTCCGCCGAGCCCGTTTTTAGTGCTGGGGTGAATCATCATAGCTGCGTCAACATTGTCAAAAACCCCAGCCTCAGCCATAGAAACCTTCCCGCCAAAGTTTTCTTCTGCCGGTGTCCCTACAACCCAGACTTTCCCGCCAATTTCCCCAATAATGGATTTTAAAGCAGTCCCTGCCCCTACGCCAATCCCAGCAATCAGGTTATGTCCGCATCCATGCCCAACCTCTGGCAAAGCGTCATATTCGCAAAGGTATGCAATGGTCGGCCCTGGTTTGCCGGAATCAAATCTGCCGATAAACCCTGTAGGCACAATAAAGCCTGTCTCAACTGCAAATCCTTCTTTTTCAAGCATCCCAGCCAGTAACGCCATGGATTTAAATTCCTGGTTCCCAATCTCAGGATGATGATACATTTCCTCTACAGCCGACATATACCAATCTAAATGATCTGCAATATTTTGCTTCAGGGCTTCTAAGTATTTAGACATGATGAAAATCTCCTTAACAAATTTTTGTCCAGAACCGGGGACTGTGAAAGTCCATTCTGTATGTGATAGGCATTATTATACATGAAAATGAAAAATAATGCAAGATATTTCAAGATTAAATTTATAAAAATTCAGATTGCGGATAGTATTTTGATAAAAACAAAAATCCCACCGCTGTTGATGCGTCCGTTCCCGAACGCCATAGCGGCAGGATTTTTGGGCTGAAATCAGCCAGCGGGTTTTTTATTCACTGTCCTCATGAATTCCTTAAAGATTAAAAAACCTTATTTGCGGCGGAAAGAGTTACAATCAACACATTCCACCATAGTGGGGTTGGCTTCATGAGTGCCTACATCAATGCGGTCTAAAGTGCAGTAGTTTTCACCGCCGCAATGATGGGCGCACTGGGATACTGTGCAGTGGATGCTGGAGTTAGCTTTGCAGTTGCAATCAGCCATTTTAGCGGCCTCCTTTCCTTGAGGTTCGTTAGATAGTTTGTACCCTTTCAGCTTAATTATTACCTCCTTCTTTTGGTAATTTTTTAAAAATCTCTTATCTGTACAAAGGCACATTTGGGGCTATTCCATGAATAAACCATGAAACTTTTCCTATCCTCTTGCAAAAATCTATTTTTGGTATATATTATTTATAGGGCATAAATAATATATACGCCTTTTTTAAAAAGGGGGCAGAAGATGGAACCAATAGAATTTAAAAACGAGGTCTGGGAAATCGTCCGAACTATTACGAACCAGATGGATACCCTGTTTCGTTCCTGTTATGAAAATTACGGGCTGACTGTTGGACAAACCAGAATCCTATTCCTATTAAACGGCGGGAAGAAAATGAGTGTAACAGCTCTCAGCCGGTTATTGGACATTACCCCTGGGAACCTTTCTGTTACCTGCAAGCGCCTTGAAAAGAATGGGTTGCTGGTACGCCAGCGGGATAATAAAGATGAAAGGGTTGTATTGGTTTTTCTTTCCGATAAAGGGAAGGAAACGCTTTCCAAGCTGCAAAATAATCTGGAGGGCAAATGCAAAAAGATATGGGGGGAAATTCCAGAAAAAGATTTGGAGATTATTATACAGGGAATGAAATTAATGTCCGACTTTTTAAACAAAGCGTGCCTTTCTGCCGCTGAAAATCCTAAATCATAAAAGCAAAGTAAGGAAGTGAATTATATGGATAATGTAAAACCTCCAAAAAAGCCGTTAATATTTTATTATGTGTTGGTAATGGTAATTATATTTGCGCTGAACATGCTGGTAATGCCGATGATGTCCAAGGCGCGCGTGCTGGAAGCGCCATACAGCCAGTTTTTAAGCCAGCTTGACGAGGGCATTGTCACCCAGGTAGAAATCCAGGAAGATAAAATTGTCTATATCACGAAAGAAGGGGAACAGCGGGCACGTTTTTACTATACAGGCATTATGGAGGATTCCAACCGTATAGCGGAACGCCTGGAAAAATACCCTGACATTGTTTATGGAAAGGTCATCCCGCAAAAGGAAAACACATTTTTAAGCGCCTTGTTGTCCTGGGTGTTTCCGATTGTGCTGATGGTTGTAGTGGGACAGCTTTTAATGAGGACGCTGACCAAAAAGATGGGCGGCCCCAATGCCATGAGTTTTGGCAAAAGCAACGCTAAAGTTTATGTGGCGGCGCAGACTGGGAAAACTTTTTCCGATGTAGCGGGCCAGGATGAAGCAAAAGACGCTTTAAAAGAAATCGTAGATTTCCTCCACAATCCCCAGAAATATAAAGACATTGGCGCAAAGCTGCCAAAAGGTGCGCTGTTAGTAGGCCCTCCCGGAACAGGAAAGACTCTTTTAGCACAGGCAGTGGCAGGGGAAGCCAACGTTCCCTTTTTCTCGATCTCCGGTTCAGAATTTGTAGAAATGTTTGTGGGCATGGGTGCAGCCCGTGTACGGGATTTGTTTAAACAGGCTTCTGAAAAAGCGCCCTGCATTGTTTTCATTGACGAAATAGACGCAATCGGAAAAAAACGGGATACCAATATGGGCGGCAATGATGAACGGGAACAAACATTAAACCAGCTTCTTACGGAAATGGATGGTTTTGACGGCGGGAAAGGCGTGGTGATTCTGGCGGCAACCAACCGCCCGGAAAGTTTGGACAAAGCACTTCTCAGGCCAGGAAGGTTTGACAGGAGGGTTCCGGTTGAACTGCCGGATTTAGCCGGGCGTACTGCAATTTTAAAGGTTCATGCTGCCAAGGTGAAAACCGATGGAGACATTGATTTTGACGCGGTGGCGCGGGCAACATCCGGGGCCTCCGGCGCGGAACTGGCAAACATCATTAACGAGGGGGCTTTATCCGCTGTCCGCGATGGCAGGTCAGCAGTTTCTCAACGGGATTTAGAAGAATCCGTTGAAACAGTTATTGCCGGCTACCAACGGAAAGGCGCGGTTATTTCCCCTAAAGAAAAGCTGATTGTTTCCTATCACGAAATCGGTCACGCATTAGTTGCCGCTATGCAGAAACATTCCGCCCCGGTTCATAAAATTACCATTGTTCCCCGCACCTCCGGGGCATTAGGGTACACGATGCAGGTCGAGGAAGAAGAAAAAGTTCTTATGACCAAAGAGGAAGCTTTAGACAAAATTACCACCCTTACGGGCGGCCGTGCGGCGGAAGAACTTATTTTTAATTCCATTACTACAGGGGCTTCTAACGATATAGAACAGGCTACGAAAATTGCAAGGGCTATGGTGACAAGATATGGCATGAGCGAAAATTTTGACATGATGGCTTTGGAAACTGTTAATAACCAATACCTTAGCGGGGATGCTTCCCTTATTTGCTCGGCTGAAACCGCTTCAAGGGTTGACGGGGAGGTTCTTGAAACAATCCGTAATGCCCACCATCAGGCAATGGAGATTTTAAAACAGAATATTAAGAAATTGCATGAGCTGGCAAAGTATCTTTTGGAAAAAGAGACGATTACAGGGGAAGAATTTATGGAGATTCTTAATGCTCCAGAAAATGACGGGTTGGGTACTCAGATAGCGGGTGTATAAACTGAAAGCTAATTTGCGGGGGGAAACCTCAGACAACCGCAAGCTGGGGCGGATTAAAAAGGTTTCGGGTCCAGGGGGCTTTCCTAAAAAGCCC
>CAOJXI010000230.1 GCA_948465665.1 uncultured Clostridia bacterium
GCTTCTTCCGCTTCGTCCAACTCCGCAGAGTTGGACAAAACCTCCAAGTTTTCGCCTTCAGCCATCCAGCAAACCAACGGTTTGCCATGATGGCGTACCTAAACCTGGAAACCTTACAATTAAGGACTCTTTTCATCGAACTTACGTAAAAACTGAAAAACGGAGGAAAACAAATGTCATTTATTCAAGAGGTCACAGAGGAAACCCTGCCTATGTGGGAAAGTTCCCTGTCGCTGCCATTTGTGAAGGGGCTGGCTGACGGGACGCTGGACGAAGAACTGTTTAAAGGGTACATCATACAGGATTCTATTTATTTGCGGGAATATGCAAAAGTATTCGCTATGGCAATCTTTAAATCGGAACGTATGACGCAGATTAAGGAGTTCTACCAACTTTTAGGGTTTATTAAGGATACTGAAAACGTTACAAGGGTTCGGTACCTGCAAAAGTGGGGGCTGGATGAAAACCAGGTTGACCAAATGAAACCCCGTAAAGAAAACCTTGATTATACTGAATTTATGATTGAGGTTTCTAAAAAAGAAGGGGTTCCTGAAATCCTTATGGCAACCCTTCCCTGTATGTTCAGTTATGTATATATCGGGCTTGAACTAATCAAAAGGTATCCAAACATAAAAAAATCCCCTTATTGGGATATGATAGAGGAATATGTAAGCCCATTCTGCATTGAAAGCTGCAACCATTGGGGCGCATTTTCCGAAACGCTTTTTGCTCCTCTGGATGGGGAGCGGAAAACAAAGCTAAAGGGGATTTTCCAGGAAGCCTCCCGGCATGAATACTTGTTCTGGAAAATGGCCGGGGAAAAAGAATAAGTCCTAAACAAAAATTGAGAAAGGAAGCATTTTAAAATGGATATGAAACGGGTATTAAGCATAGCAGGAACCGACCCCACAGGCGGGGCCGGGATGCAGGCAGACTTAAAAACAATAACCGCCCATAAAATGTATGGAATGAGCGTTATTACCTCACTGGTAGCTCAAAATACTATGGGGGTATATGGGTTTATTGATACGCCTGCGGATTTTGTCGGAAAGCAAATTGACTGCGTAATGGAGGACATTTTCCCAGACGCGGTGAAAATTGGAATGGTTTCTGCCCCGGCTATTATTGAGGTAATTGTCTCTAAGCTGCTTCAATATAAAGCAAAACATATTGTTGTTGATCCGGTGATGGTTTCTACCAGCGGTGGGAAGCTGCTTTCTGATAATGCAATGGACGCCCTGGTTGGAAAATTAATCCCGATTTCGGAAATCATTACCCCAAATATTCCAGAGGCGGAAATCCTTTGCGATTCCGAGTTCGAGATACAGAACCGACAGGATATGGTTCGGGCTGCGGAAAAAATCACTAAATTTTACACAGGTTATATTCTGGTGAAAGGCGGGCATCTGGAAGACACTTCTGACGATTTGCTGTATTATCAGGGGAAAGAGGTTTGGTTTACCTGCGAGAAGGTTGATAATCCAAACACACATGGAACCGGCTGTACTTTGTCTTCTGCGATTGCGTGCAATTTGGCGGCGGGACTGTCAGTTGAGGAAAGCGTCAGAAATGCTAAGGCTTATATTACAGACGCGTTAAAAGCCCAGTTAAATTTGGGAAAGGGCCGCGGGCCTCTTAACCATTGCTGCCGAATGTAGTTAAACGTGGGTTTGATGAAAAACTGTGCTCAATTCTATAGTTTTCACTTTCAGCCACACTAAATCTGAAAAATAACAACGGCCTAACTCAAAATGTACATTACACTTTGAATTAGGCCGTCATTTATTTTCTGGCGCTTCTATAATACTTACACCCTTTCTTATAACAAGCAGGTTTATACACTTTTCTTTATATGATAAAGTCATGTCACCCTGTATAGAAATTGGTGCATTACCTTCTGCAAAACATATCTGTCCAGCCTGCCACAGCTTTCCCTTTTCCGGCAATCCTTATTTCTTTATATAAGGCGTTATCATCATTCCCCAACGGATATTTCATTTCTCATCCCTCGCAATACGCGGGATATCTTCTGATCTGCCGTCGGGATTCTATTTTTATGGCTTTCCGATACGCTCTGCCGAAAATCTCTTACGCTATGCTTTACAGGGTTTTTAGCGGCGAATAGTTTGTTTCCCACTCTAATTTGCTATTCCATTTTGGAATCCCCTTTTCATTCACCTTAACGACTGGTTTTCCATATCAAATCCAGTTCCCCCGTATCTTCTACCCGTTTGTTTTCAGGAAGGCTGCACTTCTAAAGCTGCTGCTTCTCGTTCTACTCCCACAAAAGGTATTTGATATCATTCTGGATTTTCCATTCTACCATTCGTTTGCGTTTCAATGCTCTTTGTCCTGTTCTGCAATGGTATCAACTCCTATCGCTGTACGGCGTGTTGGATATGCTCCATCTTACATTCATTGCAGTTTTGCTTTGAACCGCTTTTCCGATTCCTTAAAAGTTTTCCTTATGGAACTGCTCCAGGAAACGCTTGCTATCGCTAGGTCATCGGGTATCACATCTCCTTTCTGTGGTTTTATAATAACACATTCCAATATAAATTGCAATAGTGTTTCGTGAATTTCGGCAGTTTATTTTATAATTGTATAAAACTTATATGCAATTTGCACATACACAGAAAAGGATTGTAAATGTCTGAAAATCATTGCCCCAAAATCCTAAAAAAATGAAAGAAAGATTGGCATTTACAAGCAAATCGTGTATAATAAGTCTGTAACCAAATCCAACCAAAAACAACGCATCCAGCCGGGAGGACAGCATATGAAAATAGTTACAACGCAGCAGATGAAAGCAATAGAAGGGGCCGCTATTGAACAGGGGATGACATTTACCCAACTGATGGAAAATGCAGGGGAAAGCGCTGCGAATATCATCCGCAAGGTAATTAAAGACCCCCAAACGACAAAATGCCTTGTATTTTGCGGGAAGGGGAACAACGGCGGGGATGGTTTTGTCGTAACGCGGCACTTATTCAATGACGGGGTAAAGGTTGTAGCAGTATTAACGGACGGGGTGCCTGTCACTAACGAAGCACAATCCATGTTGGAGCTTCTATTAAACCAGGGGGCTGTGGTAATTGATTATAATGGGCGGCAGGAGCAGGTACGCGGCTTGGCGCAAAATACAGATATTATAGTAGACGCCGTTTATGGTACTGGGTATTCCGGCGAACCGGATGAACAGCATAAAGAAATTTTCCGCTTAATTAATAATTCAGTCTGTGCTGTATTTTCATTGGATGTTCCAAGCGGGATCCAGGCAGATTCCTGCGCAGACAATCCTTATGCCGTCAACGCCGACTTTACGGTTTGTTTTGACAGCATGAAACTAGCGCATATTTTGGGGCCAGCCTCCAACCGATGCGGACGGGTCTTTCAGGTAGAAATCGGCGTACCCTCCGAATGTCATAAAGGGATTGTCCCTGATACCAGCGTCCTGGAATTAAACGACGTTTTATCCTGCCTGCCGCCCCGCACCCCAAATTCCCACAAAGGGACTTATGGGAAGTTTTTAAACATTGGCGGCAGTTTAGGATATACCGGGGCTGCTGTCCTTTCCACCACTGCGGCGATGCGGTGCGGCGCCGGATATGTAACATTAGCGGCTCCGGCTCCCGTTGGGCGGGATCTCTCTCCTACCCTGATTGAATCTACCATGATGCTTTTGGAGCCCAACAGCCTGAACCAAATATCAGCCTCTAATATTCCTGAAATTTTGGAACGCGCTAAACGCTGCACCGCTGTGCTGGTGGGATGCGGGCTCGGTAAATCCGATGATACCAGGGAATTGGTTTTTTCGCTTATCCGCAATGTGGAATGTCCCTTGGTTATTGATGCAGACGGGCTGAATGTTCTGGCTGCCCAGCCTGACGTTCTCTTGGAACGAAAGGGCGACACCATTTTAACGCCGCATACGGTCGAAATGTCCCGTCTTACTGGAAAGCGTTTAAACGATATCCTTTCTAACCGGTATGATACTGCAAAGGAATTTGCTGCCCAGTATAATGTAGTGATGGTATTGAAGGGGCCAAATACCATTATTACAAACGGCAGTTATACCTTTGTCAATCCAACCGGCAACGCTGGGTTGGCAAAGGCTGGAAGCGGGGATGTTTTAGCAGGCATGATTGGCGCTTTCGCTGCGCAGAAAGTCCCTCCGTTAGACGCGGCCAGATGCGGGGTTTACCTCCATGGGCTGGCAGCAGATAACTGCGCAAAACGTCTTTCCCAATATGGAATGTTGCCGTCAGATATTTTAACCGATCTATGCCAGATCTTTTTGGAGAATGGCAGATAACCGAAAAGTTCGATAAAGCAAATTTGCGGGAGAAACCCCAGACAAGTACAAGCTGGGGCGGATTAAAAAGGTTTCGGGTCCAGGGGGTTGTGCAGCGG
>CAOJXI010000231.1 GCA_948465665.1 uncultured Clostridia bacterium
AAAGCCCCCTGGACCCGAAACCTTTTTAATCCGCCCCAGTTTATACTCGTCTTAGGTTACTCCCGCAAATGAGCTTTATCAAAGCCAATTTAACTGAAATGACCCGCCAGAAGCTCTGACAGGTCATTTTTTTATCAGTATTTCCCAGCTCCTTCAAAAGCTGAATTGGAAAGCTGCGCCGTTTTCTGATAGAGCTCATAATTTTCATTTGCTTGACGGATAAAGGCTTTATCATTCTGCTTCTCCGGCGGAATATACGCCTGGCCGATCTTGCGCTGGCGCAAATTGAACTGGTGCATTTCTTCTTCCAAAAGCTTTGCATTATCGCGCATTTCATGGCTGGCTGCTGCAGCTTCTTCGCTGACAGAGGCATTGCTGGTAATGGAGTTGTTAATCAGACCAACTTCAGAGTGCATACGTTCAATGGCAAGCTTTTGTTTATCCGAAGATTCAGAAATATTGGAAACAACATCAGTAATCTTATCAAGGTCTTCAACAATACGCTGGAAGGTATCAAAAGTCTCGGTACTGATTTTGCTTCCCTCAGTAGTAGCGCGAATGGTGGCTTCTATCAGTGCCTTGCTTTCGTCAGCGGCTTCAGAGCTTCTAAGGGCAAGGGTGCGTACTTCGTCTGCCACAACTGCAAAACCCTTTCCTGCTTCCCCAGCGCGGGCAGCTTCCACAGCAGCATTAAGAGCCAGGATATTTGTTTGGAAAGCAATATCGTCAATTAGTTTGATAACGTTAGAAATCTTGTGGGAGGAGTCGTTAATTTCTTTTACTGATTCAACCAGCATCCCCATTTTTTCATTGCTGTTCTGTACATCCTGCCGAATTGACCTGGAAAGTTCATTGGCATGAATTACTTCCTCAGCGTTTTTATCTACAAGGGCTTGGGTTTCCTTGGTGGAATCTGTAAGTTCTTGTACAGCAGCAGCCTGCTGTACAGCGGTATCTGATAACATCTGGCTTGCATTTGCGATATGATGGGAGCTTTCCGCAACAGACATTGCTATCTTAATGATTTTTGCAAACATAAAGTCATTAGATTGTACAAGATGGTAAAGGCTTCTTCCCAATACGTCATCCTTGGAACGGATATTGACGAATACGGTCATATCCCCTTCGGCAAGCCGCTGAACCACGGAAACATTTTCGTGGATGCTGTCAACCATTCTTTCAAATGAATGGATCATCGCACCAATTTCATTGTCCTGGTTGCCTTCCAGCAGCTCTTGTTCAACCTTGATGGAATCCGCGCCTTGGGAAAGCTTGTTTGACCATTCGGCAACTGCAACAATGGGATTGGAAATCTGTTTTGCTGAACGGTTGCCGTAAAACGCCGCGCTGAGCAGTGCAAGGAGAGCCCCGGCAATACTGACAATAATCAGTGAAAAGATTGTCTTTTCCATTTTTTCAGAGTTCTCAGTAGCAACCATCTGATAACGGGATGAAATCTGATCCAGCCCGGAAATTACCTGGGTTACAAGGGGCTTGATGTCATTGATATATCGCTGGTGGGCTGTGTCTTTATCCTCTATTTGCAGGATTTCTGCCGCCAGTGTGTGCATTTTTTCGTGAGGGGATTTAATATTGTTTAATGTACTGGAAATTACCTGATCAGAAAGGTCTTCCTCGGTTAAACTTGCAATCCATGTCCCCAACTGGCAGGTATTAGGGTTTAAACTTCCTTTAAACGCTTCGCCATACTGGATGCTTTCACTAAACTGTTCCAACCATTCGTGATGTTTCACCAATGCGGAGTAGGTGCTTGCCTGGTTATTTCGGTTGCTGGAAACGATTCGGTAACTTCGGCTGATACTCAACAGAGAAACCAGTGACAACGTAACTAACAGGAGCATCATCACTATAATGCGGACATAACCCCACATAATCTGCCGTCGAATTGATTTGCCTTTTTTCTTCATGCTACTATCCCCTTATCTGGTATCGTTTGCCAAAAGAAATTTTTGGATTTTACTTGCATACCATTTACTGCTTTAAAAAGATGCTGACTGTATTGGATAAAAAAGCAAGTGTGTTTATTATCATTATAGCATAGCCCGTTCAATTACTCAAGTATGGTTTTATAGAACTTTTCACATCAACTTTCGATTGGGGAAATTTGGGAAAGAACCCCCTGCATAGAGCTGTCATAGAAACAATAACCACCCCTGCCGTTTCGCTTTATATTATAGAGAGCCTGATCTGCTGCGTGAAACAGCGTGTCATAATCAGTACCAAGAAGGGAAGCCTCTGCAATCCCCATACTGATGGAAACATCAAAGTTTCCATATTTACCGGAAAGAAAAGAGAAAATGCGCTTGATAATAGGCTCAGGACTGTTTTGGTATTCAAAGAAAAATAAAAATTCATCTCCCCCTATCCGGGATACAATATCCTCCTTACGAACCTTCTGGCGGAGCTTTTCTGCAACATGAATCAGGATTTTGTCACCAAAGGCATGGCCATAAGTATTGTTAAAAACCCTGAAATGATCCACGTCAAAAATAACCAGTGCAAACTTGGAGTTAGGATTGGTTTCCATCCGCTTTATGATTTCCTTTTTCGCGCACGCATGGTTGAGGAGGCCGGTAAGCATATCATGATATGCCATCCGTTCAAGGTTAGCCAGTTTTATTTTGGAATCATGAACGTCAATGATTTTCCCAAGCAGACCTGTGCATTTAGGCGGATCGTCTGACGACCAGGTTGACTGGGCAATAATATTTGACCACCGCCATATTCCATTATAGTTTAATTTACAGGTATAAGTCATAATAGGCTTATCTGGAGTAGTTTCACGTATAATTCTGTTTATATATTCCCTATCCTTTTCTTCAAGCAGGTTAAGGACCCTTTTGTCTTCCAAAGGGTTCATAATCAATTCATCCAGCCCCAATTGCTCAGCGCCCCATGGAGTGAGAGTAGCCATTAAAGGGGACAAAGTATATTCAAAATGGATTTCCTGGGTCATTTGGGCGAAAAACTTGTATTTCATCCGTTCATGTTCAAGTAAATAAAGGGTGCGCTCTGACACAGCCAATTCCTCATGGCGTACTATTTCGTCTACAACGCTGCGCATTTTCCGCTGGTTTGCCCGTTCCGGGGTATCGTTTTTCAGTTCACACCTGATTGTTTCAGCGGCATTTTTCAGGCAGTCCATTAACAGCGGGTTAAAAGAACCGCATTGCCCATCCAGGATCATTTGGACTGCTTCCTCATGTGGGATTGCTTTTTTATAAACCCGGTCGCTGGTAAGGGCATCATAAACATCAGCCAGTGCCACGACCTGTGCAGAGATGGGGATTTCATCCCCTTTCAACCCATCAGGATAACCCCGGCCGTCATACCGTTCATGATGCCAGCGGCAGATTTCAATGGCAGTCCTGACCAACGGTTCATTCTGATGAATAGGAAGTTCTTTCAGCATATCAGCCCCAATAGTTGAATGGGTTTTCATGATCTCAAATTCTTCTGCGGTCAAACGCCCAGGCTTATTGAGAATTGCTTCATCAATCGCAATTTTTCCAATATCATGCAGCGAAGAGGCTGTTGTAATCAAAGAAATATCTGTCCGGGAAAGCTTATAACGGTCTGTCATCTGCATTAACTCTTTTAGAATTGTCTCGGTCAGCAGGTGAACATGATGCACATGGGCGCCGCTTTCCCCATTTCGGAATTCTACAATCTGGCTGAGGATATCGATCATCAGGCTGCTGCGCTGTTCTTTTTCATAGATCTGGTCTGTCACCATGCCAATTAGTTTTTTCTGTTTTGCATAAAGCAAAATCGTATTGACTACGCGCCGGTGGACAAGCAGCGTATCAAACGGACGGCTGATAAAATCTGTAACGCCCATTTCAAATGCCCGCTCAGTATTGGACGATCTGGTTTCGGATGAAATGATAATGACAGGGATATCTTCAATCCAATGATAAGCGTTCATAACGGAAAGCACACCGAAGCCATCCATTTCGGGCATTATAATGTCAAGCAGGACTAAAGAGAGTTCCATCCTCTGTTTCTGCAAAATCGCTACAGCCTGCACGCCGTTTTCTGCTTCAATAATCTCAAATTCCTCTCCAAGCATATCCGCCAGAATAGAACGGTTCATTTCGGAATCGTCTACAATCAAAATTTTCTGCTTTTGCCGCAAATGAGCATCCCTGCCTTTCTGGATAAAAATGATATCTGTTACATTCCATGGACGGAAGCTCCCTGGCTGTGGGACAGACAGGGAGCTCTATAATTTAGGCATAATGCGGGTTTGATGGGAAAAGGTTCTTTGAATTGGAGGGTTTTCGGCTTGCGGTACACCATCATCGCAAACCGTTGGTTTGCTGGATGGCTGCAAGAGGAAACTTTCAGCTC
>CAOJXI010000232.1 GCA_948465665.1 uncultured Clostridia bacterium
TTCCGCTTCGTCCGAGTTCAGCTCTGCTGAACTCAGCCCGCCAGAGTTGGACAAAGCTAAAAGTTTCCTCTTGCAGCCATCCAGCAAACCAACGGTTTGCGGATGATGGCGTACCTAAGACCGGAAAGCTTACAAGTTAGAACGTCTTCCGTCAACTTCACGTTAATACAAAAGCAGAACCCCCTTCGGTATAAAATACTTTGTACCGAAGGGGGTTCTTTGTATCATTTTATATCGAACTCACATTATTTTCAGCAGGCTTTGGCGGGAAGATTTTCATATAAACGCCGGATTTTTTCATAACCGTCATAAATACAGGAAGTAATATAATCGACCCAATAGTTGCCACAACTGCATTTACCGTAGAGGAAGCCAGTTTAGTAACCAAGCTTGCCAAAACCGCTTCCAAGGCATTTTTCTGTAAATAATAGCTGCTGATAAACGATTTTCCCAAATACAGGATAATGTAAGCAATTTCCCCCAAAACGCAGCCTAAAACATTTTTGGGAATGTTCTTCCCTTCCGCGCCGCCGCTGCGGGCAGTCACGCCGGCAATAAAGGCCATAATAAATTTAAACAGGAAAGTAAAAGGCGCGCCAGCAACAAAAGCGGGATCGGTCAAATCATAAAACATAGTGCCAATTCCCGCAGCCAAACCGCCCCTGACACCTCCCAAGAGCATACCGGAAAGCAGACAGACCACATTCCCCAGGTGCATCATGGTTTTCCCCATTGGGGTAGGAACGTCGATTTTGATGTAAATAGCGGCAAAGCAAAGCGCCGCCATCAGCCCCACAACCACCACATCATAAGTACCAATCCCCTTTTTAGGGGATTTTTCATTTTGAACGGACATACTCCAACACCTCTTTGATGAATTAAGGTAATGCAGCTAAAATGTTTTCCTGCATCTTACAGCTTTATTATAATCAAAAAAGGGAATAACCTGCAAATCCTGAAAAATGGGATTGCATCCCAGCGGAATTGGTAATATAATATAGATGTTATGAATATTTTCGGGGCGATTTTATGAAAAAGCGACATAGAAAATGAAACATTTCCGGTCCGTCAGAAACGGCACAGCAAATATTATTAAAAATCCGTTGATTTAATCCGTCTAATTGTACAATTCGCTGAAAATATAAAACTTAGGGGGAACCGAAATGACCATTGACCGCCAACAAATTACCAGCCACCTGAGATACCTTCAAATGCTGTCCAAACAGTATCCAACCATCCAGGCAGCATCAACAGAAATTATCAACCTCCAGGCAATCCTCAACCTGCCGAAAGGAACAGAACACTTTATGTCTGACCTGCACGGGGAATATGAAGCTTTCCGGCATATTTTGAATAATGCTTCCGGCTCTATCCGGGAAAAAATCGACATATTGTATTCCAATACCCTTCCCGCCTATGACCGCGCGCTCTTGGCAACGCTGATTTATTACCCGGAACGGAAGCTGGAGGAAATCAAGCGGAATGTAGCGGATATGGGCGAATGGTATCGAATTAATTTAAACCGGCTGATAGAAGTCTGCCGTCTGGTCGCGTCAAAATATACCCGTTCTAAAGTTCGTAAGACGCTCCCTGCTGACTATGCGTATATTATAGATGAGCTTCTCCATACAAATTATGACGCTATCAATAAGGAAAAATATTATGAAAACATTATCACTACGATTATTGATATAGAACAGGCAGATAACTTCATAGTCGCTTTAGCCTCTACCATCAAACGCTTGGTAGTAGACCATCTGCATATCGTCGGGGATATTTTCGACCGCGGGCCGCGGGCAGATATTGTTATGGATTCGCTGATGGAGCATCATTCGGTTGATATCCAATGGGGCAACCATGACATCCTGTGGATGGGCGCAGCTGCCGGGAGCCGGTGCTGTATTGCCAACGTTCTGAATAACTCGATTACATATAACAATTTGGAAGTAATTGAAACAGGCTATGGCATCAGCCTTCGCCCCCTAGCACTGTTTGCAAAAGAACAATACAGCAATGTAGATACAAAATGCTTTCTTCCCAAAAACCCCAATGAAGTCAGCTACCGGCGCAAAGATATTGAACTCGCGGCGATGATGCACAAGGCCATAGCGGTTATCCTGTTCAAGCTGGAAGGGCAGGCAATCCTCCGCAATCCACAGTACCATATGGAAGAACGCCTTCTTTTAGATAAAATCAATTATGAAAAAGGCTCTATTGTGATTGACGGCAAAGAATATAAACTCCGTGACTGCACCTTCCCCACTGTGGACAAAGAGCATCCTTATGACCTGACCGAAGAAGAATTTGAACTGATGGAGCAGCTCCGTTTCTCATTCCAGCGCAGCGAAAAACTTCAAAAACATGTCCGTTTCCTGTTTGCGAAAGGCGGCCTGTACAAGTGCTTTAATTCCAACCTGTTATTCCATGGCTGTATCCCTATGAATGAAGACGGCTCTTTAATGGAATTTGACACCCCTGAAGGGATCCTCAGCGGCAGGGCGTTTATGGACTATGCGGAAAACTGGGCGCGCCGGGGATATTATTCCCAGGCTGGAACGCCGGAACGCCAATTTGGAAAAGATTTAATGTGGTTCCTATGGTGCGGGAAACATTCCCCCCTGTTTGGGCGGGCACGGATTACCACATTTGAAAGGCTGCTAATTGAAGACAAGTCCACTTGGACAGAAAAGAAAAACGCCTATTATACCTGTCTGAAAACCGGCGAGGACTGCATGAAGCTTTTGAAAGAATTCGGGCTGGGCGGAAAACGCTCCCATATTATCAACGGGCATGTTCCGGTTCGCTCCAAAGAAGGGGAAAACCCGGTCAAGGCAGATGGCAAACTGATTGTAATTGACGGCGGGTTCTGCCGCGCCTACCAGCCTACAACCGGGATTGCAGGGTACACGCTGATTTATAATTCTTATGGCATCCGCATTACTTCCCACGAGCCTTTTGCGGGGGTAAACAACGCCATTAAAAACAATACTGATATTTTATCCACCACCAACATCTTTGAAACAGCAGATTCCCGCATCAAGGTAGAACAGACTGACATCGGCCAGGATATCAAGCGGAACATTGAGGATTTAAAACTGCTTTTAGCGGCATATACACTAGGCATTATCAATGAAAAGCACCGTTAGAACGAACAGAAAAATTTTGCCCCTGCACGCGCTCCCCCATTTCATAAATTCTTTCTCCCTTGTTAATCAGAGCTGGTAAAAAAGAAAGAAGGAATAGAAATGAGAAATTTGAACGACCCTGTTTTGCTTGCCCAATGCGCCCGCATCAAGGAAATGATTGGGAGAATTGCCGCCGACCCCAAACACAAGGATGATTACTATGCGAAAAACTACCATCACTGGCAGTTAAGCCCGCCTGCACGGATTGAGGAAATCGAAGAATTCGAGGAAAGGGCCTGCATAGAGCTTCCCCTTGAATATGTATACTATCTGACACAGGTTGGCAGGGGCGGGGCTTGCCCTGGGACATATTTCAGTGATTTTTCAGCGAACCAAAGGTTTGATGAAGAAATCGCCGGAACCTCTGAACAGTTGAGCTTTATCATGACAGAAAAAGACTGGGAAAAGGTATATGGGGAACATGGCGATGAACCTGGAACCCTTGATCTTTGCGGTATGGATTTAACCTATATTGCCTACCTGGTGATAAACGGCCCCCAGCGCGGGAGGGTTGTTTACCTGGACTATGACGGGGACATGGCCCCTATGTGGCCGAAAGGCTCCCCAGACTTCCTGACCTGGTGTGAAAATTATTACTCAGAGCTGCTTGCGGGCTACGATATCCATCCGACCTGGAAGTTTATGTGGCAGGAGCCCGGCGATGAGGACACTTTAATTCAGGCTTTCCAAAATGCGTCGGATTTTACCTACAAAGAGGAAGTTTTATTCAGCTTTCTGAAATTCCCTAAGCTTTCAGATAAAGCACGCAGCTTTTTACAAAGTCTCCAAAATTCTAAATACCAGGAAGTTGTTAAGAAGGTAATCGGCTAGGCTGACTTTGCATAAACCGTATTCATTCAGCTAAACCCATATAAAATAAAAATCCGGCGGCTCAACAGTCGTCGGATTTTTGTTTCCATTTTCCATAGGGATTAAGGCAAAGGCAGGTTTGCAGGTACGGCTCTTAGGTACGCCATCATCCGCAAACCATTGGTTTGCTGGATGGCTGCAAGAGAAAACTTTCAGCTCTGTCCAACTCTGCGGA
>CAOJXI010000233.1 GCA_948465665.1 uncultured Clostridia bacterium
GACTTTTGTCTATTTTGCTCTTGCTGTGGATGCTCTTATGTGAACACGTCCTAGGGAAAACCACTTTCGATGAGGTTCCGGCTGCACTGAAAAAAGGATGCGCAGAAATTTTAATTGAAAGCGATCTGCCGGAGCTGATGCCGGAAGAATTTAGAGGAAAGACAGAATAACCGACAGAATTTGACAAAGCAAGGTGCGTTTGATAGAATAAAAATAGCCCCCGCAAAGCGGAGGCTGGGCGTTGTTATATAAAAGGCGGTTAGCTACTCCCTTGTGAAAGGGGGTGAAGCTGATGTGGCGGAAAATGTTGTGTTTTTCACTTCAATTTCTTGCGTGGGCGGTAATTTTATCGCTTATGCTGTCCATAAAAGCGTGTTAGCCGCCTGGCTGGACCCAGACGGCTAACATAAACTCTGTTTAATAAGCCTAGGGTTAACCGCCTTGTAGCAGCGCCCTTTCTATATTTATTATATCATCCAGCCCCATTTTGTCAAGCTTGGCGAAATGGGGCTTTTCTATTTATAAAATAAAAAAGGGGAGATCGCAATGCCAGATATGAATGCGCCTCTCACAAGGGCGGAACATCAAGAGTTTTGCAGACGTATTGAAGCGGAACACAAGCGGTTAGCCGATGAGGACAACAGGCAGAATCACCGGATTGACACATTAGAGGAGCTGGTAAAGCAAAACGCCGCCCTCGTTACATCTGTTGAAAAGCTGGCCCTCAATATGGAAATTATGGCTAAGGAACAGCAGGAGCAGGGAAAGCGGCTTGAAACTTTGGAAGCCAGGGATGGTGAGATGTGGCGGAAGGTTGTGGGGTATATCGTAACAGCCATTGTCGGCGGTGTAATAGGCTTTATTTTCACAAGGCTGGGAATGTAACTATGAAATGGGAATTTTCAAAAAAGTTAGCACTTTGGGCAGTAATTATCGCAACAGGAGCGGTGATACTGTCCTATATTTTAGCCTTTAAAGGGTTGGAAACCGCCAGTGACGTTACCACCACAATCTTTACCGCCTGCATCGGGTACCTTGTTACCTATGCGGCAAAATCCACAACTGAAAAAATCAGCCGCAACCGTCATGGACTTGACGCAAACGGAAATCCGTTTGGAGAATTTATGAATCAGGAAGGGGAAAATCAAGATGTCTGAAAAACTAACCAATACCGGACTTGTAAAACATGCTAAAACTATGCTAGGACTTCCTACCTCTTATATGTGGGGTACCCTGGCACGGAAGATTGATTCCGGGACCATTGACTGGTGCCGGAAAACTTATCCCAGCATGTACAGCGCGGACCGGGTAGCCTACTTACGGAACCAAATCGGCAAATGGTATGGATGCGATTGCGTAGGGTTAATCAAATCCTACTATTTCGGCGGCGTAGGAAGCCCCAAATATACCGCTAACCGGGATTACAATACCAAAGTTTTACCATCTATCCGTAAACATGGATTGTATGCGGTGGATCAGCTCATTAGTAATCCAGACCTTGCAATTCAAGCCTTTACCGCATTAAAAGAAGAACGGGAACAGAGGAAAGCATTTGCTTTGCGCCGGCTTCCCAATGGTTTGACTGGACTTTTAAGGAACTGTCCTCAAAAACGACCAGCAGGGCTTCTTTCCCGTCTATCTTGTGCATTGAGGCATGTTCGTTTTCCTGGAAAAAAACAAGATCAATATCTTCCTCCGCGCATTCCTTGAAGGTTGGCAGCTTCCATTGGGGATCGGGATTTTCATAATGCTGGAACAGCGCCGTCATTGCCTGGCTCCTTCCTGTTGTTACGCTGCCGGATTGCAGACATCAACCACCATCCAGCTGTCCACCTTGTCAGGGATGGGAAGGGGATGGGCCTGCAGCTCCAGCATACGGCGGTCCGGATGGTGTTCGATGTAACTGCGCAGAATGCGGGCGGACTGTGCTGTTACCCATTGTCCGCTTGTATCGTCAATATAGGTGCAGGCACCGTAAGCCCGCATGAAATTCACGTTCCCGGAAATCAGGATGGCTTTGTTATCCGGAACCAAAGGTTTTAGCTCCGGATTTTTCGGATCGGTCCAGTCGTCCAGGAAAACCTCCCCGTAACTGTAAATGTCAATATTGGGGCTATATAAATGGCCGTAATATTTCACACCGTTTGGTAAATCCCTGGGGTTGATTTCCCCCAGATTGTATCGCCTGTTATCAAGCAGCTTCTGAATCTCGGAATCGTTTAAAAAGGCCCGGACGGCGGTTTTCCCCAGAATCATCCGGTCTACATTGGCAAAACCGTTGACCAGGATTTCTTCTGTCCAATCTTCCAGATTGTCCAGGATTTTTGCGCTGCTTTTCCCCCATTGGGCATCCCCTGTCAGGGTTTTCTTATTTGTGAATCCAAAGTCAATCACTTCATTGACGCCAACTCCAACTATCGGGATTTGCCCTGTCACAATGGCCTGGGCTGCCATCCATTCCTCACGGCGGGTGGTGGCGTCGTTCAGGCGGTTATATTCCTCTGTAAGCTTCTGGGCGGCGCGCTGGGCTGGAGTCATGCCGCTGTACATTTCCTCACCGGGTAAACGTTCCATAAGGCGTTCAGCGGTTGTTTCGTCGTATGGGTTAATCAGGGGCGGCTTATAGCTTTCCGTCTGGTATCCGTTTGCTTTTAATACCTGGGCGCCCAAACGGGGATGGACAAACGCTGCCATACGCCGGTCGCCTTTTACCAGATCAATATCCACCCGTTCCGTTGTGAATGTTTTTACATTCGTGAAAAAGGTGTCCAAAAAATAAGTATGTACAGGCGGGGCCAGCCGGACCACTTCCGCCAGGTACCGGGGGGTATAAATATTGACTTCATTTGGCATATTTTCTTATCCTCCTACTTCAAAAAAATCCCGATTTTCCGTAAAGCAACTTCCACATCCGCTGTGGTAACGCCCTCTTCTAACGCCAGGCTGTCCGCAAAAAAATCCCCGGTCAGATAAACAGCAGCGGTTTCGCCTGCCGCTGCGTCATCCGGTACAAGGCCGTAGATATTCGCTATATTGGCAGCAGTAACAGCGGCGAGCTTATTGCCGGTCCCAAGGGCCACGGGCGCGTGGGCTTTTAAATCTTCCCCTGCTTCTTTCGCAGATGTGGCAATCGGGATCACCGTATCCGCAATAAAATACTCCGGTGATGTGCTGTATGTTTTCCTTGCTAAATCCATGCCCATATTGATTTTCCTCCTCTACTTCTTATTTACGCTTCTGATAGCGTCCAGAAATTCGTCGTTCTGGTTATTGGAGGGGACTTCTTTTTTTACTTCATTCGCCCCGCTGCTGGCGGCGTCATTCTGCATGGCTCCCAGCCGCCCGGCTGCCTGGTCTTTCAAAAACTGCATGGCTGTTTTTGCATAGTCGCTGGCGCTGACAGGCTCCGCAAATTTGGCCTTATTGGTTATGGCTTCGCTGCCGGGCAGGGCCATTTCTTCAATATCCTGAATGCGCTGGCGTTCCGCTGCCTGTCCCCGCTGTTCTGCCGCCTGTTCAATCTGGTTGACCAGTGCGGGGTATTCTTTCCGTAAATCGTCCGCTGTTTTAATATCCACGTTTTTTTCCTCCTTCGGTTTTACGTCTGCCGGAACTGCTGGCAGGCGGTTTTGTATAAAATCAGGGGCTTTGTCAAAGGGAAGGTTCATGCTGATGTGGTTCACGAACAAGACGCCGCTGCGGTTTTCGATAAAGGGCTTTTCCCCGTCATCTGCAAGCTCATCCACGAACCCGTTTTCTTTTGCCTGTACGCCGGTCCACCAGCTTGTAGCGTCCATCCATCCGGTGACTTCTTCTTTTTCCCTTCCGGTTTTCTTGACATACAGGGATATGATATTTTCCTTGATGACGGCGATAGCCTCTAAATACTGCTGGAGGCGGACCGCGTCCACATAGCCGCGAATCCCCATACTGACCGGATGCACCATGTAGGTGCTGTCGTTGGCCGCGATCACCTTGCTGCAATGGCAGGCAATGATGGTAGCGGCGCTGGCGCATAGCCCGTCAATGCGGGCCGTTATGGATGCCGGATGCTGTTCCAGCAGGTTTCCGATTGCCTGGGCCGCGAATACATCCCCGCCGCCGCTGTTGATTCTTACAGTAATTTCATTGACAATTCCTAGGTAGTGTTCACATAAGTTGGATTGTGATATAATTAAAGAATGGAAAT
>CAOJXI010000234.1 GCA_948465665.1 uncultured Clostridia bacterium
GCGACCAAAGGAACTTTTTAGGAAAGTTCCTCTGGACTCTTCAAACCTTTTTAATTTGCCGCAGTTTGCAGCTCACTTATTCAACTGTAACGTCACACGAAGCAACCAACTTCATAGAACCCTTTATCCGAACAGTTATTGTTGCCTCTCCTTCCTTAACAGCGACAACATGCCCATCTTCCACTGTTGCAACAGCGCGATTACTGGAAGTCCAGGTCAACTCAGCATCATGCCCATTGGGGGTGACAGTGGCTTCCAAATCAAATTCCTCCCCTGCTTCCACCTGAACCCATTCTGAATCCAGTGAAATCTGCAATTCCTCCCCATTAGATCGAACCCTTACAATACATTCTGCAGAAACCTCTCCCTCATTAACCGAGGCTGTAATAATTGCCTTACCCGATCCCTTAGCAGTAACCTTTCCATTTTTTACAACCGCCACAGAGGGATCGCTTGTTTCCCATTGAACGGAAGCATTTTCTTCTGGCGACGTTTCAGCGTTAAGGGTAAACAACTCCCCAATATCAAGTGTAACGTCCTCTTTATCCAGGGTAATTTCATCTACATCCTTGCTGCTGGCTTCCACAACCGTAACAATACAGTTATCGCCGTATTTTCCGTCTGTGGTAATTACTCTAACGCGGGCAGTACCTGGCGCAACGGCAGTAACAACCCCACTCTGGCTGACAGTAACAACAGAGGTATCAAAGCTTTCCCAGTTTACCTTTTCGTTTCCGGCTGCTTCTTCAGGGGTGACAAGAAGGGTAAGCTTTTCTGTTTCCCCAACTTCAAGTGTCAGTTTATCCTCCTCCAAATTGACATCTTCAACAGTAATATTTGGATCCGTTGGGGGAGAATTCGGGGCCTCCCCTCCAGGAGAACTGATTGAACCAGCGCTCAGTGTAAAATCGTTTCCCCAGTTCAAAGCGCCTGTTGTTTTCATGTAGCTCTGGATACCAATAGCTATCCCCATGGCAACAGAATACTGAACGCTTTTCTGGATTAGTTTTTCATATTCTGCCTGGTTGGTTATAAACCCACATTCTACTAAAACGGCGGGGAACTGGTTCACCCTGGTAACATAATAGCGCCCAAACTTTCCTCCACGATTGGTAGTATCTAAATAAGCGGCAGCATTGGCGGAGATTTTGGAAGCCAAAATGTTGGAAAAGTCGTTAAAGTAGTAAACCTCTGTTCCCTTGCCCGCAGGGTTGGGGGAAGAATTATTATGGATGCTGACAAAAAGGTGAGGTTCAAAACTGACAGACTGCGCAACACGGCTTTCCAGGGAAATGGCAGAGGACTGGGTATCAATCATTAAAACAGTAGCACCCCAATCCTGAAGGATGGCCTTTAACTGCCGGGCAACGCCATAATTAATAACCTGTTCCGTATATTTTGCAAGGAAGCCGGAAGCGCCTGGGTCTGTAATAGAATGGCCGGGATCCACTACAATCCGGGTTCCGCTCAAAGTCCCGGAAGACTGCATCATACCAGGGTTGTTAAAGCGCAGGGTAAGAACATCCCCCTCGTACCAGCTTGTAAATCCCATAAAACCGCCGGAGGTATTCAGGGTAAGGGTCAGGACATTTCCACTCCAGGACGCAGCAGAAAACAACCGGCTGTCCGGCAGTTCCAGATTTCCGGGAGTTGAATCGGTGTAATGGAATGTAAATTTCACAGAATTTTGATCGTATTTCACAGAGAAAGGAACCTTATATTGGGTGGCAAGCCTGACGGTTGTATAGCGGTTGTTTCCAGAAACCGTCATGCCGCTGATAACATTCCCCTCAATGGAATCAATAGAACTGACAGTAGCTAAGTCCTCTTTGGCAATGCGAAGCCCTGAAGCCATATTAAAGTAACTGTAAGTTTTGCCGTCAACCTTATAAACCACCTCGTCCCCAACAATATAATCCATGGTTCCCTTTGGGAGTTCATAATAACCCGGCTGGGATAGAATGTTTAATACAGATGCAGGATAGGTTTCAGCATTAGAGGCAATAACCTGTGCCAAAACGCCAGATTGAAGCGTCTGTTTCCGGTTGACAGTAATAGAAGCGCCGGTTAAACTTTCCTGCATCCCCTGCCAGGACGCAAAAACCGTAACAGCGCCCAGATTTTGGGCAGACGACGTAGCAGCAGGAACATTAAAGATTCCGGTAAAGACTGCATAACTGGAATCGCGGTCAGTTGCGTCATCATCGGACTGCTGGATTGACATTGGAATTGTGTGGCTTCCTACAACAGCATAAAGGTCAGCTTCCTCATATGCGTTGACGGAAATAGTCACCTGCATATTTCCATCTACAGTAATGGAACCAGAGGGAGAAACATTCCCGTCAAATATACGGATTTGCCGTGTAATATTGTAGGTAAAGCTTTGATCGCCCTGTGAAATTTCAAATGTATTTAGCCCAATATCCAAACCAAGAGCAACTGAAAAGTAGCCATTTTGATCTGTTGTAATAGAACGTTCATTTATCAAAACCTCCTCCGAAGGGGAAGCAGCCCCGGCAAATACAATAGAGGGTTCATAAGTAGAAAACGTTGTCTCAGAGGGTTTTGTCATAACCAGCTTTTGAGAGATATGTTCATTTTTATTACTATCGTTGATATAGTCTACAATGGAAGACGGTACATCAGGCGGAGTATCAGGAACGCTGCCGGGAACATTCGGCTGGGAGGGAGTAGCCGTACCCTGGGCTTCCTCAGACAAGGCAGAAAGCGAGTTATAAATGCTCCCGCAATAACCGGGAAGTTCTTTTGCTGCCATTGCTTCCTCAGTAAGCTTTTGGGAATCGCTTCTGTCATTATCATGAACAATATAGCAGGGAATCCCCATATCATCTGCCAAGGATGACCAAAACTGTGAAACTGGGGAAAATGGGACTTCCTCACCATCAGCGCGGTAGCCCTGTACAGCCATAAAGTGAAACAGGTCTTTTTCAATCAGCGCTTTCACATCCACATATCCGCTTTCCACCAGCCAAAGCCCACCATCCTGTTCCTCCTGACGTTGGGACGGGGCAAATGGTTCAATCCAAATCCCGACCTGGGTTTGGGGTGCTGCCTGGCGGACAGCCCGTACTGCTGCTGTTAAAAACTGGGCGGAGCTTTCAAAAAGATAACGGTCATAGCCCATGCCGCCCCCTTCCCTCAGATACGCTTCATAAGTCTCCGGGGAAATCCCCGTGGTATAGCCCCGCAAAACAGCCCCATCCAAATCATACCGGGATACAAACCCTGTTAAAGAATTAAACAGCCTGCCGACGGCGCTGCTGTCTAACACCTGGGGATTGCCGTCCTGGGGAAGTTCAGCAGCAATCTGAAGGTCATAAATACCATAAACATACAAACCCGCCGCCCTGGCAGAAGATATGAGGACTGAAAAGGGATCAAAGGCCCTAGTGGTTTCATCCTCCAGACCCAGAGGGAAAATAAAGCCTTCTTCTTTGTCAGCCACTGGGTCAATAATAATGGAATTCATATTTAATTCTGTCACTGTTTGCACCATGGCAGATATTTGCGAACGAATTTCCTCTTCAGACAGAGATGGGTCTGTTAAAAAGTCTTTTCCCGCTGTGACGATCGCCCCCTGCATAATATCTGGTTTGGAAAACCTGTTTTGTGTGGACAGGGAAATAACAGGCAGATGGGACGGTTCCTGTTCGTTTCCCTCAGAGGGTTCCGGCAAATTGGGAAGGGAAGGAGCTTCCAAAGAACTTGAAAAATCTGAGGGTTGGGATACTTGGGATGTTTCTGTCGAACGGGAAGGGGAAACAGAGCTGGATGACAAGGGAAGCAGTTCATCGAAAAGCCCTGTTGCTGCAAGAATCCCTGCCCCTATTGTTACAATCAAAAACATGGCTCCTAAAACAGACCATATCCAAACCGCAGGGGAAGAATGTTTCGGGGAATTGCCGGGTTTTCTGTTTTGTCGTTTTGAATGATTCACGTTGGAAATCTCCATCTGTCAGAATTTATAGAAAAATGACGAAAGAGCCAGCCTGACAGAGATAACCTCTATAGGCGGGCTTTCTTTCACCTTTTATTAAGCAAATTTGCGGGAGTAAGCTAAGATGAGTACAGGCTACGGCGGATTAAAAAGGTTTCGGGTCCAGGGGGCTTTCCTCAAAAGCCCC
>CAOJXI010000235.1 GCA_948465665.1 uncultured Clostridia bacterium
TGTCGGGTCCAGGGCAGACAGCCCTGGTCGCCCTCCGCAGAGGGCGAAATCCCCCCAGCGTGCTTGAAGTAAACATAAAGCTTGCCTAAGAGATTGATAGCTAACCACTTCGTCAGTATTCAAAATCAAAAGCCCGTTAGAATTGCTTCAGGGGTGGGATAAGATTGGGATTGGAACCAGCTTCGTGGGGGCAGCCCCATTAGGCGGGCTTTCTTCCTCTTCGTCCAACTCCGCAGAGTTGGACAAAACCTCCAAGTTTCCTCTTGCAGCCATCCAGCAAACCAACGGTTTGCCATGATGGCGTACCTAGAACCGGAAGTCCTACAATTAAGAAATTTCTTCATTGAACCCGCATTAAAAAATATATTCCCCAACAATACTATCCGTTCCATTGACATTCTGTCATTTGGGGATAGAATAGAATCAGGCCCTATTAATATAATAAAGGAGCGGATTGATAATGTGCCTTTTTGAAGCTAATACCACCCTGGTTATGGCAGGGGATTCTGTAACCGATGTAGGACGTGCGCGCCCAGTTGCTGAAAACCGGAAAGAGGATTTGGGGAAAGGGTATCCCGCTTTGGTAGATGCGCTTTTATCTGCATGTCGTCCAGATCTGCAAATGCGTATTATTAATGCAGGGGTCAGCGGCAATACCAGCAGCCAGTTGTTGGAGCGGTGGGAAGAAGATGTATTATCTTTTCATCCTGACTATGTGTCTTGTATGATTGGGATTAACGATATCTGGCGGCAGTTTGACAATCCCCACCTGTACCATCGCCATGTAGATTTTAATACTTTCCTGAAAAATTATGAAAATATGATTTCGTGTACAGTTCCCAAAGTAAAAGCAATGTTTGTAATTTCCTGCTGTTATATGGAGCCTAACCATGATGAGCCTTTCCGCGCTATGGTCGATCAATATAACGCTGGGGCGCAGAAACTCTGTGACAAATATGGGGCTATTTATGTAGACGCTATGGCGGCGTTTGATAAGGGTATGGAGTTTTACCATCCCTGCTTTTATACTTGGGATCATGTCCACCCACAGCTTGGGGGGCATATGGTTATTGCCAAATCATTTTTAAAGACTGCTGGCATTTCTTTGGACAGTTAAGGGGGACTCAGTGCTAAAAGGGATTGTTCCGGGAATGGGACAATCCCTTTTGTTATACAGGATTGGAAGGAGAAACCCCATTTTAATATAGTATGAATAGAACCATCCTGCACAAAAGAACAGAAAATGTCGGGTATTTTTCTGTGTTTGACTGTATTATATAACCACAGCGAAACAGAGGGGGGATATCACTCATGAACAGTTGGAATGACGGAATACGTAATGCAATTTTTTACATTGAAGAGCATCTGACAGAGGATATTGATATAAATGAAATCGCAAGAAAAGCATCTGTATCAAGTTTCTACTTTCAAAAAATATTCAGTGTATTATGCGGCTTTACAGTTGGGGAGTACATTAGGAACCGCCGTCTGACACTGGCTGCCCAAGAACTTTGCTCAACCGATATCAAGGTGATTGACGTTGCTCTGAAGTATGGGTATGATTCTCCTGACAGCTTTGCAAAAGCATTTACCAAGTTCCATGGGGTAACTCCTTCCCAGGCAAGAGAAAAAGACCGCAGGCTGAATTCTGTTGCTCCGCTGAAAATAAAACTTACATTGGAGGGCGGTACTATGCTAGAGTATAAAATTATGGAAAAAGAACAGTTCACGGTTATGGGGGTTTCCCGCAGGTTCAGTATGGAAACTTCTTATCAGGAAATCCCTAGGTTTTGGAAGGAACACATGAACAGCGAAAACGGGAAAATTATATGTGGAATGTATGGAATCTGCATAGACATAGACAATGACGGCAGGAGCTTTGATTATTTGATAGCCGATTATTACCGCCCGGAGAGTGAGATTCCAGAGGGGATGGAAACAAGAGTAATTCCAGCCGGTACATGGGCAGTATTTCCCTGTCATGGAACACTGCCGAAAGCTTTGCAGGATGTGAACACAAAAATATGGAGTGAATGGCTACCGTCCTGCAAAGCATATAAACTGGCAGGTAATTATAATATCGAGATGTATGGGGAAAGTGTCGAAATCTGGATACCTATAGAAAAAATTGATAACCAAAAATCCCAGTGAGCCTTTTTCAGCTTCCCGGTTATGCACCTTCCAACTGAATCAGGACTATCCAAAATGCCGCTGCATGGTTTTTAACCATGCAGCGGCATTTTTTTTGATTAAAATAGACTCTTCAAACCTTCTGATTGTGCCCATTTGGGGTTTCCCCCGCAAATATGTTTTACCGAATCCGGGTTAATTACTTTATTTCATGTTCCGAAGAACTAGAACACTTCTGTTCTGCACGAACCTTTGCAATACGCCTTTCCACCATGCTCACTACTGTAAACTGTATGTTTTCCAATTCCACCCTGGCAAGCTCTCCCGTGCGTGGGATATGTCCTAGCTGCTCTGTAATATATCCTCCAAGGGTGTCGTACTCAGAATCTTCTGGGAATGAAATGTCAAACAGCCTTTCTACCTCTTCAATAGAAGTAGTTCCATCTATTAAGTATATATGATCTCCCACACGGGAAATCTGTTCTTCTTCCTCGTCGTATTCATCTTGGATATTCCCAACAATAGATTCCAAAAGGTCTTCCATTGTTACAAGGCCGGAGGTTCCCCCATATTCGTCTATTACTATCGCCATTTGCAGCTTTTTCGTTTTAAGCTGCTGGAAAAGCTCTTCGCAGCTATTTGTTTCTGGTACAAACAGCGCCTTTCGGATATGATCCCTTATCTGGAATCCATTAGCTGGCTGTATCGCAAATCCCAACAGGTCTTTTACATAAAGGACGCCTATTATATTGTCAATATCTTCTTCATAAACAGGCATACGGGAATAGCCTTCCTCGGTTGCCAGCCGGATAATTTCATCCAGCCCTGCATCAGCTGGTACTGCTATTATTTCTGTCCGGTGGGTCATAAGCTCTCCAGCAGTGCGGTCGTCAAACTCGAAAATATTGTTAATCATTTCTTTTTCACTTTTTTCGATTGCGCCATGCTCGTTCCCCATGTCAACCATCAAACGGATTTCTTCTTCTGTTACCTCTTCCTGCATATGTTTTGGATCATATCCCATTAACCGTAGAATCCCATCTGACAAAAACGCTGGTATTGCCGAGAAGGGGCGAAATATATGATAGGTTATAATCAATGGTTTTGCAAGCGCTGCCGCGGCCTTTTCTGGATGCAGCGTTACCAGACGATGAGGAAGTATCCGCATAAGCGTCACTACCAAAAATACTAGAAGCAATACCATTCCTGCCGCCGAGATAATATAGGCTGAACTTGTATCCCCATATTCCCCTTGAAAAAAACCTCTCACAAGTATAGAGAAAATATGCAGCGCTCCCGCCGCAATACAAAAGCTGCTTAGGGTTAATCCCAAATGAACCGTTATGAAAAAACGGTTTGGGGAATTTAACAGGGGCTGGAGTTTTTCTCCAATCTGCTGCATTTTCTTTTCCTCCAGGAGCTTTTTCAGCTTTCCTTCATTGAGGTTGGAAATTGCAGCGTCCCCTGCTGTGAGAAATGTGCCCAGCAGCAACGCCGCCAGGATAATCATGATGGATGGCCATATACCACCGTCCGGGTTCATAATCAGTCTCCTTTTCTGTTGGCGCAGTATTTTGATTTCTCAAGCGCCTTGTCTTTTCATTATACGAAACCTTTTCCCGGCTGTCAAATTGATTGTTGGACAGTTTTTGGCCAAATTACCCCCGTTTTCCCTGGAAATATGGAAAATTTACAGTTTACACAAGATAGTCCCATAGATTTTTCTTCCTGATGTTGAGATCCTAAACAGGCTCTTAGCGCGTATCCAGATGCTGCTCGTCTTTGGCAGGCTTTGGGAGCTGAATAGACCCATTTTGTTTTTCGTAGTCGTCAATAGATTTGGACAGTGCGTGTTCTATCTGCATATGATATAGGTACGCCATCATGGCAAACCGCTGGTTTGCTGGATGGCTGTAAGCGGAAACTTGGAGGTTTTGTCCAACTCTGCGGAGTTGGACGAAGCGGAAGAAAGCCCGCCTAATGGGGCTGCCCGCCC
>CAOJXI010000236.1 GCA_948465665.1 uncultured Clostridia bacterium
CGCAGGGTCCGCAAGGCCCACAAGGCCCAGTAGGAGCAACGGGAGCCGCAGGAACACCTGGAGCAACAGGCCCGCAGGGTCCGCAAGGCCCACAAGGTCCCCAAGGACCAGCCGGAGCCACCGGAGCACCCGGAGCGACAGGCCCGCAGGGTCCACAAGGACCAGCAGGAGCAACGGGAGCCGCCGGAACACCCGGAGCGACAGGCCCACAGGGTCCACAAGGTCCCCAAGGACCAGCAGGAGCCGCCGGAACACCCGGAGCGACAGGCCCGCAGGGTCCGCAAGGCCCCCAAGGCCCAGCAGGGGCAACGGGAGCCGCAGGAACTCCCGGAGCGACAGGCCCACAGGGTCCCCAAGGCCCGGCAGGAGCAACGGGAGCCGCCGGAACACCCGGAGCGACAGGCCCACAGGGTCCACAAGGTCCCCAAGGACCAGCAGGGGCAACAGGAGCCGCAGGAACTCCTGGAGCGACAGGCCCCCAGGGTCCGCAAGGTCTGCAAGGCCCAGCAGGAGCAACAGGAGCCGCAGGTGCCACTCCAACGCTGAGTATAGGGACAGTCACCACCGGTGCGCCAGGCTCTGCCGCCATCGCCACTATTACTGGAACCGCCCCCAATTTCGTCCTTAACTTGACCATACCTCAGGGGCCCACTGGCCCTGCCGATACCACCAGGCAAAATGGAAACAGTGAACATGACACCGACATAGAAATAGATGATGAATAATGTTCTGGCGTTTTTTAAGATTTGAAGATGATCTTTCAAAAGGAAAGCTTTGGGATGAACATTTATCTGGTCAGGACGATTGAACCGCAAGCTTCTCCTTTTAGGCTTATCTTGCAGCAAAAGCAGGCTCTTTTGGGCCTGCTTTCTTTTTTTGCCTCTTTTCATAAACGGCTGTTTGTGTTACAATGTTCTCATTCTGGAATCAAAGGTGGGAACAAACGACTTTATGACACTCAAACAAGAAGACGATTCTCTTTCGTCAGGAACCTTTTCCAACCGGGAAACCTGGAAATACGCTTTTATCCAATCTATCCCCGTCTTTTTTGGCTATTTGTTTTTGGGGATAGCCTTTGGGATTCTTCTTGAACAGGCAGGCTTTCACGCTGGATGGGCATTATTAAGCAGCCTGGTTATTTATGCAGGCTCCGGCCAGTTCCTTTTAGTCAGCCTTTTGGAAAGCAATGCGTCCCTGACGGTGGTATCAGCCATGACGCTGCTGATTAATGGCAGGCATATTTTTTACGGCTTGTCCTTTGTGGAAAAATTCCGTTCCATGGGCCGCAAATGCCTGTACATGATTTTTTCCCTGACAGATGAAACTTATTCAGTGCTCTGCTCGCTTCAGCCTCCCGCAAGAGTTGACCCCAATAAGGCAATGTTCCGGCTTGCCTTATTGGATCATAGTTATTGGATTTTAGGCTCATTCCTAGGCGCAATGATGGGCAGTTTAATCCCTTTTGATTTCCAAGGAGTTGATTTTTCCATGACTGCCTTATTTGTAGTTATTTTTTTGGATCAGTGGAAGTCAATGCCATCTCATATTCCCGCAGTTGTCGGAGTTTTTTCCTCTGTGTTTTTCCTGGCGTTCTTGGGGCCTGAACAATTTCTGCTTCCCTCCCTGGCAGCAACGGCAGCTACTTTGTTTATTTGTAAACGTTGGATTGTTCGTAAAATGGAAGGGGAAAATCAAAAATGACTGCTGGAAGAACTCTTTTAATTATTATTGTTGCTGCAATCTGCACCTTTACTACAAGGGCGTTTCCCTTTGTGGTTTTTGGTGGAAAAAAAGAATTGTCGCCTGCTGTCCGTTTCTTGGGAAGCTGTTTGCCTTCTGCAATTATCGCTACATTGGTGGTTTATTGTTTAAGGAGCATAACTTTCAGCCCGTCAGGCTTGCTTAACGCAGGAATTCAACTGCTTTCCGTTGGGATTGTCACCGCACTTCATTTATGGAAACATAACATTCTGTTAAGTATTGGAGGCGGAACGGTTTGTTATATGGTACTGCTCCGGGTAGTTCCAAACTGGATACATTGATAATTTATATAACACAGATATCCGAAGCATATGGTTTAAGGAGGGCTTGATTATGTTAAAACAATATTTAGAGGCTGGAAAAATTGTAACAACACACGGGTTAAAAGGGGAAGTCAAAGTATATCCTTGGACAGATGCCCCTGACGAGCTGCTGGAACTGGAAAAACTGTATTTAAATAACGGCGAGTCGCATTTGGAAATAGAACGGATACGGACACAGGGAAATATGGTTTTGGCAAAATTTAAAGGGATTGATACTATTGAACAAGCCCAAGGGCTGCGGGGAAAGGTTCTGTATGTAAACCGTGATGATATCCCATTGGAGGAGGGGCAGTATTTTATTCAGGACATTATTGGCCTGAAGGCAATAGACGCAGACGACAGCCATGAATATGGCGTTATAACGGATGTCAGCAAAACCGGCGCTAACGATGTATACCATATACAATTCCCAGACGGTAAAATGGGCCTTGTGCCAAAAATACCGGATGTTGTGCTTCATATTTCGCCGGAGGAAGGAAGAATTGTTATCCGTCCATTGAAGGGGCTGTTTGATGATGAGGATTGACATAGCAACCCTATTTGTTGAGATGTGCGAAATGGTTTGTGGTGAAAGTATTATTGGACGTGCCTGCCGGGGCGGATATCTGGATATCCGATACCATCAGATTCGCCACTACACCACAGACAAACATAACCGGGTAGATGACACGCCCTATGGAGGCGGTATGGGGATGCTGATGCAGGCAGATCCTATTTACAGATGTTATGAAGCTGTTACCAACGGATTGAAAGAAAAACCCCATGTTATTTATATGTCCCCGCAGGGAAAGGTATTCAATCAGAAAAAAGCCTTGGAACTTTCACAGAAGAAACATTTATTTATCTTATGCGGCCATTATGAAGGGGTAGATCAGAGGGTTTTGGATGAAATTGTAGATGAGGAAATTTCTGTTGGGGACTATGTGCTGACCGGAGGGGAACTTGGCGCTTTAGTGGTCATAGATGCAGTTTCCCGGTTGTGTGAAAATGTTCTAGCTAATGAGGTATGCTTTACCGATGAAAGCCATTTTTCCGGGCTTTTGGAATACCCGCAATATACCAAGCCTGCCGTATGGCATGACAGGGCAGTTCCTGAAGTGCTGACTTCTGGCCACCATAAAAATATTCGGGAATGGCAGCGCCGGAAGGCTTTAGAAAATACCTGGCGGAAAAGACCTGACTTGCTGGAAACGCTCCAGCTCTCCCAGGAAGATATGAAAATCCTAGATGAAATAAAAAATAATATGATATATAAGCACAAATGAATCATAGCCGGATTCTGTTTTGAGCGCCATTTTTTAGGAGGGGATATTTTCAACTGTTGAATTCTTGTTGAAAAAACTAACTATGTTGCTGATATTGTTGAAAACTTTGTAGGTAAAACGCACAACTTAGACCTTTTTTTCTGCCCGTTATCTATAAAACAAGCAGAATTTACCTCCTTCTTCCCTTTTTTCATTGACGAAAGGAAAAGTTCAGCCTATAATGATATTGTCAAAAAAGGTATGGGATTCAGCAGGTGCAATCGTGGATTGCTTTCAGTATTTCCCTTTTGTTCGCTGGCTTTCCAACCATGTTTCACTTTTTCATTTTATTTAACAGGAGAGAAGTAGAATGTACGTAAAAGATGTTATGGTTCAAAATCAGGTAGGACTCCATGCCCGTCCCGCTACCTTCTTTATCCAGAAAGCTAATGAGTATAAATCATCTATCTGGGTGGAAAAAGAAGAGCGTAGGGTAAATGCAAAAAGTTTGTTGGGCGTTCTGTCTTTGGGCATTGTTGGTGGAACTCAGATTCGCGTGATTGCAGACGGCTCTGATGAAAATGAGGCCGTTGAGAGCTTAATTAAATTAGTTGAGTCCGGGTTTACGGAGTAATTGCGCCAATGAGTTGCTTTCCTCTGTGCCGCGCCGTTTGTTAGGACGGCGCGGTTTTCTTGTATGCTGAAGTGCGGGGATAAGCTAAGATGAGAACAAGCTAGGGCGGATTAAAAAGGTTTCGGGTCAAGGGGGCTTTCCTCAAAAGCCCCCTG
>CAOJXI010000237.1 GCA_948465665.1 uncultured Clostridia bacterium
GGTTTTGTCCAACTCTGCGGAGTTGGACGAAGAGGAAGAAGCCCGCCTAATGGGGTTGCCCGCCCGAAGCTGGTTCCAATCCCAGTCTTATCCCACCCCCTGAGCAATTCCAGCGGGCTTTTTATTAAAATACTGACGAAGCGGTTAGCTATTGCCTCTTAGGCAAGCTTTATGTTTGCTTTCAGCCTGCTGGGGTATTTCGCGCCTGCGGGCGCGACCAGGGGGCTTTTGAGGAACAGCCCCCTGGACCCGAAACCTTTTTAATCCGCCTTTGCTTGTACTCGTCTTAGCTTATCCCCGCAAATCTGTCTTATCAAATCTCACAAAGTAATATCCAGGGAACTTTTTAGGTTCCCTGGATATTTTATTTTTCCGTGAAGGTTCACTGTACTTTTGCCTGATGAACATAAAACGAACACAAAGCCCCTGTAAGATATAGCTCAAGGAGATGATTGCATGGCAAAAAAGACATTTGAGCGGGTCGAAAAAAAATTCCTGCTTTCCCCCGAACAATACCATCAAATACAGGAAGTATTCGCCGCATATTTTCATTCTGACCAATACGGACAATATACTATTTGTAATGTATATTTTGATACAGAAGATAACTTTCTTATCCGTCATTCCCTGGAAAAGCCTCCATATAAAGAAAAACTGCGCCTGCGCAGCTATGGCAGGGATGCAGGCCCAGATACCTTGTTTTATCTGGAAATTAAGAAAAAGTATAAATGGGTAGTCTATAAACGCCGAATTACTTTAAATATAGAGGAAGCAGAAGAACTTTTAACCAAAGGAAATCTTCCCATATGGGAGGATGACGGCTCACATTCGTTTCAGGATCGGCAGATATTGCAGGAAATGAAGTATTTTATATCCTTTTACCAGCCTAAGCCCAAGTTGTTTCTGGGATATGACCGGATTGCCCTGGCAGGGATAGAGGATCCTGAACTGCGTGTTACATTTGATACTGGAATCCGCTGCCGGGAGCAGGATGTCAGCCCCATTACAGGAGGTTCTGAAGGATATAGAATTCTCCCGGAAAACAAAATCCTAATGGAAATCAAAGTTCCCGGCGCATATCCAATATGGATGTCCAAAGCGCTTAACCATGTCAAAGCATACCCTGTCTCATTCTCAAAATACGGCTGCTACTATGAAAATAAAGTCCGTCAGGAGCGGGAAAAACGATGTCCTGCCCTTGTTGCCGTTGGAAATATCCCAGTTTCCCATTTTGCAGGGATGCCGGTTCCTGCTTCCAACCATGCTTAGAGCCTGTTTAGGATCTTAGCACTTGAAACGATTTAACATAATAAGGAGTGCTTTTATTTCATGTTTACCAGTATTTTTAATTCTGCTTCCACAGCTGCGCTTTCCATACAGGAAGGATTTCTTTGCTTAGGGGTATCTGTTGCCTTAGGTTTTTTAATTGCCTTGGTTTACCGCCTGTCAGGGCCGTCGTCAAAGAGTTTCGCTGTCACCTTGACGCTTCTCCCCGCTCTGGTTCAGATTGTCATTACAATGGTGAATGGGAATTTAGGGGCTGGCGTGGCTGTAATGGGGGCCTTCGGATTGGTTCGGTTCCGTTCAGTACCTGGAAGTTCCAAGGAAATCTGTGTTGTATTTTTTGCTATGGCTGTAGGGCTGGCAACCGGTATGGGGCATCTTGTCTTTGCAGTGTTCTTTACGCTGATAATCAGCGCATTGATGTTTATTTTATGCCGTTCTTCCTTTGGGGAGCCTTCAGACAAGGAAAAACATCTTAAAATTACAATTCCAGAGGATTTGGACTATACCGGGGTTTTCGACGATCTGTTCCATAAGTATACCTCTAAGGCAAAGTTAGACAGGGTTAAAACAACAAATATGGGCAGTATGTATGAATTAACCTATAATATCCGTATAAAAGATATAGCCCAAGAGAAAAAATTAATTGATGAAATCCGCTGCCGCAATGGGAATTTAACTATTGTATGCGGAAGGGCCCAGGAAAACCGTGAGGAACTTTAGGGCCTGTATTCCTTGCAGAGAAAGGAAGAAGTTTATGAAAAAATATTCTTTTACAAATACGTTTGCAGTTTTCTGCCTTGCGGCTCTGCTGCTGGCGGGATGCTCCAGCCCTGGCTCTTCTGAGGTGGGGAGTATGGTTTCCAATGCGGAAACTGCTTCTAATTCTAATACCGCAAAAGTTACATCTGAAATACAAACGCAGGAACTCGCCCAGTCAGCTGGCAGTTTGTTTTCCTCTAAGGATTTGGATACATCCTGGGATACTTCTAACGCGGTTTCCATTGATTTTTCCGGTGGGGAAGCAAAGATAAGCGGAACAAATGGAGCCGCCGCTTTTCGGGACGGAATCCTGACAATTTCCAAAGCTGGAACCTATATTTTATCCAGCAGTTTAAATGGCTCTATCATAGTAGAAGCTTCTAAAAACGATTTCATACACCTTGTGCTGAACGGCGTTGAAATTACCTGTGAAAACAGCGCGCCAATCAATATCCGACAGGCGGACAAGGTTGTCATTACACTTGCAGACGGAACCGAAAACAAGCTGGTTGATGGTGCGGTATACCAATACGACGACCCCGATGCAGAAGAGCCCTCCGCAGCCCTCTTTTCCAAAGACGATCTTTCTTTAAATGGGAATGGTTCCCTCACCATACAGGCAAACCATAACAATGGAATTCAGTCAAAAGACGATTTACGAATCAGCGGCGGCAATTATTCCATTACAGCCGCAAAAAATGGAATTGTAGGGAAAGACTCTTTGGTAATTTCTGACGGTTCCTTTACAATTTCCGCTGAAAACGACGCAATGAAATCAACTAACGATAAAGACGAGGGAAAAGGTTATTTAACGATTAATGGCGGGAATTATCTCATTACAAGCCAAAGCGATGGGATTCAGGCTGAAACAGCCCTTTCCATTACCGGAGGGAATTTTGAAATTACAACAGCCGGAGGAAGCGGAAATTCCAGCAGCAACGGAAAAGGAATGTGGGGTTCAGCCGCTTCGTCGTCAGACGAAGCCAGCGCCAAGGGGATTAAAGCAGGGCAGGCAATACAGATTTCAGGCGGGGAGTATCTATTAAATACTTCTGACGATTCCGTTCATTCCAACGGCTCTATCGAAATTACAGGAGGGGCTTTCCAGATTTCATCTGGTGATGACGGAGTCCACGCCGATGAACTTTTAACAATAAAAGATGGCGAAATCAATATTGCCCAATCCTATGAGGGATTAGAGGCGCTTGATATTGATTTGGAAGGAGGAACCGTTTATATTTCGGCATCTGATGATGGGGTTAATGCAGCAGGCGGCAGGGACAATTCTTCTATGGGAGGACGGCCTGGCCAGAATAGCTTTGGCGGAAGCATGGGCTCCCTATCCATTTCAGGAGGTTACTATTTTGTAGATGCAAACGGGGACGGTTTGGACTCTAACGGCACCATTGACATGAGCGGCGGAACCGTCCTTGTTAATGGGCCTGAAGACAACGGGAACGGTGCACTGGATTATGACAGCTCCTTCCTTATCTCTGGAGGGGTGCTGATAACCGCCGGAAGTTCTGGTATGGCACAGGTTACTTCTTCTGAATCTGCACAGAATACAGTTGTGTATTATCTTCCTTCTGCGGAAAGCGGGACAGCCGTTCGTCTGGAAAAGGCAGACGGCACTGAAATTTACTCCTTTACTCCTTCTAAAAAGTATAGCTGTATTTTGATTAGTTCGCCTGAAATAGTCCAAGGGGATTATACCATTAAATCAGGAGGGATTATTGTAAATGCACATTCTATAAAAGATGGGGTAAGTACAGGCGGAAATTATGAAGCGGAATCAAGCAGCGTCAGCTTTTCCCTTAAGGACAGCGTTACCTATGTGGATTCCAATGGCATTACACAGGCCAGAGGGTTTGGTGGATTTGGCGGAGGCCGCGGGCATGGCGAAATGGGGGCTCCCCCTGACGGCAGCTTTGAAGGCAAAAAGCATAAAGATTGGATGCCGGGTGGGGAAATGCCGCCGCAGCCAAACTAAGAGCCTGTTTAGGATCTCAACGTGTGCGGATTAGCGAGCGGATTTTTTGCC
>CAOJXI010000238.1 GCA_948465665.1 uncultured Clostridia bacterium
CTTATACCACCCCCGAAGCAATTCCAGCGGGCTTTTGATTTTGAATACTGACGAAATGGTTAGATATCTGCCTCTAGGTGAAGTTTGTGCTGGCTTTAAGCTTGCTGGGGTATTTCGCGCCTGCGGGCGCGACCAGGGCTGTCTGCCCTGGACCCGACAGGGGGCTTTTGAGGAAAGCCCCCTTGACCCGAAACCTTTTTAATCCGCCCCAACTTGTACTCATCTTAGCTTTCTCCCGCAAATGAGCTTTACTGAACTTCCATTAAATTTTCTGGTTTTATACGTTTTTTTAAAGAAAAGATTGCAAAACAGAAGGAAATCGGGTAAAATAGGTGTTGTATGCGGAGTGAGAGTCCCAACGGGGCTAAAACACTGCATTTCCCAACAGGAAACCCGGTAAATATAGTCGCCAAGATACAGGAAGGGAGGAAAAAAATATGGTAAGGACATATCAGCCTAAGAAGATACAGCGCAAAAAGGAGCATGGATTCCGCAAGAGGATGTCCACAAAGAATGGACGCAAGGTATTAGCGCGTCGCCGTGCAAAGGGCCGCGCCCGTTTGTCCCATTAATGGAGGCAAAGGTAATACAGTTAGTGGCTGCATGTGAGTAAAAACGAGTGAATACGGCTTTAGGCGAACGATTTGGCAGACAGCGGGAAGTTTCCTGAAGGAGCCGTATAACAAGCCGGGGGCGTGTTCACTTGTTCTTTCCTGGAGGGGAAAACGGCAAAGTAATGGAGGGAATCAAAATGCCGGTAGCTGTCATTAAAGAAAACCGAATATTCCGGCGTTTATATAGTAAAGGAAAGTACCAGGTGCATCCATTGCTTGTGACGTATGCCCAAAGGAACCGGGAAGGACGAACAAGATATGGAATATCGGCGAGCAAAAAAATTGGATGTGCCGCAGAACGCAATCGGGCAAAAAGGGTTATACGGGCGGCATACCGCGAGGTAGAAAAAGAAATAACGGGAAGTTGGGATTTTATATTTGTAGCGCGCAGTCGGACAACAAAAGTAAAGATGGATGAAATAAAGAAAGTTATGGAGCGTCAAATCAAAACGTTGACCGCAGAGAATGGGAAAAGCGGGAAAGAGAAAAGGAAGATAGAAAGCCAATCGGAGAAGCAGGAAAGATGAAAGGGCTTCTTTTGTGGTTGATACAGGGATACCAAAAATGGATATCCCCCATAAAACCGAGGTGCTGTCGGTTTTATCCCAGTTGTTCACAATACGCGGCGGAAGCAATAAAAAGGCATGGGGCAGGAAAGGGCAGTATTTTAGCAGTTTGGCGGGTACTGCGTTGCAATCCGTGGAACCGCGGGGGTATAGATTTTGTGCCAGAGGATTGGAAAACTGTATTTCCAGATTTGACCAGGATTATCAGGAAAAAGGATAACAAACTTTCTCAATAATGTATTAGATAGTTTGTACAAACAAGGCCGGAAAGGAGCGTTCCTCAATTGGGAATTGATCCCAAGGGGAGCGCGTTTTGGTAAAAAGGTATTTCCCGGCAAAGTTGAAAAGCCAGAGAATCGTGCCGCAAAGCGGCGGAATGGATGATTGTATGGGATTTATATCGGAATTAATTGGCTGGCCGTTAGGCTGGGTGATGTGGCTGGGCTACCAGGTACTGCGGAATTATGGGTTTGCATTAATCTTTTTTACTTTTGTTACTAAAATGATTATGTTTCCCCTGACGCTCAAGCAGCAGAAATCCAGCGTTAAGATGGCGTTGATAAAGCCAAAATTAGACAATATACAAAAGAAATACGCCAATAATAAGGAAAAACTGAATGAAGAAATGATGAAACTGTACCAGGAAGAAGGATACAATCCTATGAGTGGGTGCCTTCCGCTTTTAATACAGTTTCCGATTTTGTTTGGTTTAATCAACGTTGTATATAATCCGCTTACACATATTATAAGACTTTCCAAAGAGGTAATTGAGCAGGGTTTGGAAATTGCCAGAGGAATGGAAGATATTCTTGTAAATGTCTCTATGCCACAAATCAGCATCATCCAGGGGGTTAAGGCCCAGCCTGAGTTATTTAGCTCTCTCCTTTCTCCAGAACAAATACAAAGGATTTCAAACTTTAACATGTCCTTTTTAGGGATAGATTTAACGGCAGTTCCCACTCTGGCCCTTAACACTCTCCTCATTATCCCTATTTTGTCTGGTGTAACTTCCTTTTTAATTTCGATTCAGTCAATGAGGCAGACTGAAACTACAGCAGGGGAAAATGGAAACACTATGAAAGGCATGATGTATATAATGCCGCTGTTTTCGTTGTTTTTCTGTTTCCAGGTTCCGGCAGGCGTAGGATTATATTGGGGTATTTCCAATGTTCTTTCTTATCTGCAAAGTATGTATATGAATAAGAAGTACAATCCACAGGAGATGGCGGAAAAGGCTCGTGCAGAACAGGCTGCTTTGGAAGAAGCTGAACGCCAGCAGCGTTTGGAAAACCGGAAAAAAGCAAGGCAGGAAATGGCAGAATACCAGGCAGAAGTAGATGCCGCAGAACAGGCTGCAAAGGGAAAAAAGAAGAAAAATGTTGAAATTGAGGTTCCCAAAGCGCCTGATGAGGAGACAATTAAAAAAGGCATGACTGCGAAAGAAATTAACCGGATGAAACTTGCTGCTGCCCGTAAGCGAGATGCAGAGAAATACGGCGAGGAATATGTAGAGGTTACAGACGACGACCTGAGATAAAAATGTTACTGAAATTACTTTCAAAAATTGAAGAAGGCATTGGTGGGCAGTACGATTTTACGGCAGGCTGTTCGTGGTTGGTGTACAGGTTAAATATGGAGCCAATCAAATGATTGATTTGATTTCAGAAGCAAAATTCAGCATTTGAAAAAGGTCAAAACGGAGGTGTTTACCTTGATTAAAGAACAAATTGAAACAGGAAAAACGGTGGAACAGGCAATTCAGGCGGCATGTGAAAAACTGGGATTGTCCTCAGATGAGGTTCAGTATGAGGTATTGGAAATGCCTAAAAAGGGCTTTCTAGGATTTGGCGCTTCCATGGCAAGGGTGCGGGTATACAAAGAATACAGCAAATCCGCCAGAGCAGCTGAATATTTAAAAGATGTACTGAACGCAATGGGATTCCCAAATGTAGAGATTGATATTAAAGAGGAAGAACAAGGCGCAATGCTGATGCTTAAAGGAGATGGTTTAGGCGTTGTAATTGGGCGCAGGGGGGAAACCCTGGACGCTCTGCAATACCTTTCCGGTTTAGTGGCAAACAAGATGGAAGGTGAATACTATCGCATTACCCTGGACAGCGGGAACTATCGGGAAAAACGCGAGAAAACCCTTGAGGAGCTTGCAAGGAAACTGGCAAATAATGCTGTTAGGACAGGCCGTTCCAGTACGTTGGAACCTATGAATCCTTATGAAAGAAGAATTATTCATGCTGCTGTACAGCAGGTTCCAGGCGCTACATCATCTTCGATTGGCGGAGAACCAAACCGCAGGATTGTCATTAGTTCCACTAATCCAAGAAAACCATTTGGTGGACGATCCCGTTCCAGAGATGGGGAGCCAGGCAGGAGGCCAAGATATGGCGAGAGAAGAAACTATTGGAAGGATAACGAGGGTTCAGCCAGTGAATCCGGTTCACCTGTACCGGATTCGGCAAATCAGGAGGATTATTCCCAAAAGCCAGGAGAGATTGGAACTCAAAGAGCAAGCATCAACGACGATAAGGATAAACCCCTATACTCAAAAATAGAGCTGTAACATCGGGGGTTCCGCGGTTACAGAAAAAAGGGATGCAGCGGAAAAACGACTGCATCCCTTTTTAATAAGTAAGGGAAAGATGAGGATCATTTGCGGGAGAAAGCTAAGACGAGTACAGGCTGAGGCGGATTAAAAAGGTTTCGGGTCCAGGGGGCTGTTCCTCAAAAGCCCCCTGGTCGCGCCCGCAGGCGCGAAATACCCCAGCGTGCTTACAGCCAGAATAAGCCTTACCTAAGAAACTGATAGCTAACCACTTCGTCAGTATTCAAAATAAAAAGCCCGCTGGAATTGCTTCGGGGGTGGGATAAGATTGGGATTGGTACCAGC
>CAOJXI010000239.1 GCA_948465665.1 uncultured Clostridia bacterium
ATTTTTGCCTTGCTGGGCAAAAAATCCGCTCGCTAATCCGCACACGTTGAGATCCCAAACAGGCTCTAAAGCAGAAAGAAGGTGGGCAGAAATGGCAGTTATAAACAGGGCGGAAGAAATCGCCGCAAGGTCTGAAAAGCTCCAGTACCTGGCAGAGAAGGCGCGGCAGCTTCCCCTGGAGCCTGGGGTGTACCGGATGAGGGATAAAACCGGGCATATTATCTATGTAGGGAAAGCGAAAGCGCTGCGCAACCGGGTAAGCAGTTATTTCCGCAGCGTGGAGAAGCACACAGAAAAGGTCTATAATATGGTGATGAATGTCTGGGATTTTGATACAATCATCTGTGACAGTGAATTTGAGGCGCTCATCCTGGAGTGCAGCCTTATCAAACAGAACGATCCCAAATATAATATACTTTTAAAGGATGATAAAGGCTATCACTATATCCAAATATGGCCAAAGGATTGGAGCCGTATCACCGCGCAGAAAAATAAGCCCCAGGAGGGCGCGAAGCTTATCGGGCCATATATCAGTTCTTTTGCCGTCACCGAAACGGTAGATGAAGTCAATAAAGTTTTCTGCCTGCCAACATGCAGCCGCAGGTTCCCCCAGGACTTGGGGAAAGGCAGGCCATGCTTAAATTACCATATCCATCAGTGTATGGGCGTGTGCAGCGGGAAAATCCCTCTGGAAGAATATCAGGAAATTATAGCGCAGGCAGTGGATTTTATAAACGGGGGTTCGGCGGAGACACTCAAACGCCTTAAAGCTGAAATGGAAGCCGCTGCAGAAAACCTGGATTTTGAAAAAGCAGCCCGCTGCCGGGATCGGATTAATGCAATTCAAAAGATTAATGAGCATCAAAAGGTAGTGTTTACCCATGTGGAAGATATGGACGCCGCTGCATTTGCCCAGGACGGGGAATCCATCTGCGGCGTAATCCTGAAAATCCGGGGGCAGCGGCTCCGCGACAAGCAGGAGTTCCTTCTTGGAAAAAACGAGGCCCTTACGCTGGCGGATGCGCGCCGCGAACTGGTTATGAGGTATTATGCCAGCGGGCAGGAGGAAATCCCAAAATTGATTGCCCTGGATGAAGATTTTGAGGATTCCGATTTAGTCCAGAGGATGCTCCAGGAGAAAGCCGGACGGAAAGTTGAGTTATTTGTCCCAGTAAGGGGGGACAACCGGAAACTGGTGGAAATGGCAAAAAACAACGCGTCCCAAAGGCTTGCCGCAAATAAGCCCTACTCCAACCGTGACGTTGCCGCCCTTGATGAGTTGGCAAGGCTGCTTGGGCTGAAACAGCCCCCCAAGTATATTGAAGCCTATGATATTTCCAATATTGGCTCTGAAACGGTTGTAGCTGGAATGATAGTCTTTGAAGATGGGAAGCCTTTGAAAAACGCTTATAAGCGTTTTTCAATTAAAACCGTCGCAGGAACCGACGACTATGCTTCCATGTGCGAAGTCATTTCCAGGAGGATAAACCGTTACTTTGAAGAAAAAGATTCGCCGGAATCTACCTTTGGACGGCTGCCGGATTTGATTTTACTTGACGGCGGCAAGGGGCATGTTTCTTCTGTTGAGCCGATTCTCCGCGCCAACCATCTTGATATTCCTTTATTCGGCATGGTCAAGGACAACCGGCATAAAACCAGGGCGATTGCAGGTGATGGAGGGGAGATTGCAATTTCTACATTCCGTTCTGCCTTTACACTGGTTTCTAAAATCCAGGAGGAGGTACACCGGTATTCGATTGCTTATTCCAGGTCAAAACATCAGAAAACCGGGTTTGTTATGGAACTGACAACAGTTCCGGGAATTGGCCAGACAAGGGCTAAAAAACTTTTCCAGCATTTTAAAACCGTTAAGGCAATGAAAAGCGCTTCCCTGGAAGAGCTGGAGTCTGCCCCCGGCATGACAAAGAAAACCGCAGAGGCTTTATATTTGTTTTTGCGTGGGGAACCAGTTCAGGAAGGCGCTGCTTTGGATGAACCGCCTGCTTTGGAGTAAAGATTGTTTTTAAAATAATTTTTTGAGGAAAAAGCAATGTTCTCAAATTTTATTTCTTAACACTCCTACTGCTGTCCCTGCCGGTTCTGTGAGCTTTTCCATCTCAAACAGTTGACAACAGGGGCATTTTGCATGATAATATAGATACCGCTTTTGCGGAACCTTACTTTGGAAGGAATTATGCACATGAGAGTAACAACCGGAACGGCTCGCGGCAGGAACCTGGTCGCGCCGCCGGACAGCAATATTACCCGCCCTACTTCAGATATGACAAAACAGGCTATTTTTAACATTATCCAATTTGAGGTAGAAGGAACAGAAGTTTTAGATTTATTTGCAGGTTCAGGGCAATTAGGCATAGAAGCCCTTAGCCGGGGGGCCCGCCAGGCGACGTTTATTGACAGCAGCCGCGAAGCCCAGCAGGTGATTGTACAGAATTTGAAGACAACCAAGCTTTCAAACCAGGCAAGGGTTCTGACAGCAGACGCTTTTACTTTTTTGACCCGGACACAAAACACGTATGATATTGCGTTCCTCGATCCCCCTTACGAAAAAGGGCTGTTAGAGCAGACGCTTCCATTAACTGCAAAACGAATGAACCCAGGCGGGGTAATCCTGTGCGAAACCTCAAAGGAAGAAACGCTCCCGGAACAAGCAGGGGATTTCCGCAAGCAGAAGGAATACCGCTATGGAAGGGCGAAACTGACAGTCTATCGGGTTCCAGACCCAGAGGAAAACAGAATGTAGGCAGCCAATCAAGCGAATGAAAGCAGAAAGGTTCTGACAAACTATGGCTATCGCTGTATGTCCGGGCAGTTTTGACCCGGTGACAAACGGGCATTTGGATATCATACACCGCGCAAGCAAGCTGTTTGACAAGGTGATTGTCCTGGTGATTGTAAACCCGGACAAGACCCCTGTTTTTACAAGGGAAGAAAGGGTTGACATGATCCAAATGTCAATTGATTTGCCAAATGTTGAAGTGGATTCATACTGCGGCCTGCTGGCGGATTATGTGAAAAAAGTGGGGGCTGCTGTTATTGTAAAAGGGCTGAGGGCTGTCACTGATTTTGAATACGAATTCCAAATGGCTTTGACAAATAAAAAACTTGCCCCCTTTGCCGAAACAATGTTTTTAACAACGTCTGCTTCAAATATGTACCTGAGTTCCAGCGTAGTGCGGCAGGTGGGCAGCTTTGGCGGGGATATTTCCCCTTTTGTCCCGGAACAGATAAAACAACAGATTGCACAACGCCTGAAACGGGTTTGATTTTTGGATTATAGAAATCCTCGAAATTGTTACCCACAAAATGGGCTGAAAATCCCATAAATGCAAGGCTTTTTAGCCCATTTTGTGGACAATTTTATCGAGGATTGCTATAGTATGTGAACAGGAGGAAGCTGCTTGAATATCGAAGAAATTTTAGAAACAATGGACGATATGCTGGAACGTGCCTGGAGCCTTCCGCTTACTGGCGGCAGGTGCGTTGTTGACGCGATGAAGGTCAGGGATTTGATTGAGGAAATCAGGCTGAACCTGCCATCAGAAATTAAAATGGCAAGGGGCATTGTCGCTGACCGGAATGAAATTTTGAGCGAGGCAAAGAGGGAAGCGGAAGCTACTGTCCGCAAGGCCGAAGAACGCGCCAGGGCTTTGGTTGCCCAGGAGGAAATCGTCCGGCAGGCCCAGGAACGCGCCCAGGAAGTTACTTCCCAGGCCCAGATTAAATCCAGGGAGTTAAGGGGTGCTTCCCATAGCTACAGCGATAAGGTTTTGGGTGATGCTGAGGAAGCTTTGACCGAGGCGCTGAAAAGTGTTAAGACAACCCGAAACGCCCTTCGCTCCGCTTCGTCTACTTCGCGGCTGAAAGGTTAAACGTTCGCCGGAAAATAACAGCCTAGACTGTTGTTTTCCGGCGATGATGCTTTATAATGGGTTCAACATTTTGCTTTGACATTTTTGGGGAGACAGGGTATAATGAACATGGGTTCGATGAAATTTTCTGGTTTCCGGTTTTAGGTACGCCATCATGGCAAACCGTTGG
>CAOJXI010000240.1 GCA_948465665.1 uncultured Clostridia bacterium
TCCAACTCCGCAGAGTTGGACAAAACCTCCAAGTTTTCGCTTGCAGCCATCCAGCGAACCAACAGTTTGCCATGATGGCGTACCTAATACCGAAAAGCAGAAAATTTCATCGAATTCACATTAAAATATGGGAATCAGTCGGAAAACCCCATCCTGGCTTTTCTGCGGCGGAGCCACCCGCCGTGAATATAATAAATAAAAAACAACAGGGAAGTAATAATCCATGTAATAGGATAGCTTACAATAACAGTGCTTATCTGGCGGTTCAGGGGGACTGCAATAAATATCCATGCCACACGGAGCACGCAGACCCCCAGACAGGTCATAATCATTGGGATAAACGCATCGCCTGCGCCCCTTACAGTACCGGAAAGCACCTCAACGCCTACATAGGTAAAGTAGAACGGTACTAAAAGGTGGATAATCTGCATCCCAATGTCAGCAACAGAGGGGTCGGAAGTAAACAGTTTAAGGATATACTGCCCAAAGGCCAGTATAACCGCACTGATTCCCACCGAAGCCAGAAAAGCCATCCCCATACAAACCTTGACGCTCTTTTTCACCCGGTCGAATTTCTGTGCGCCGAAATTCTGGCCTACAAATGTGGTAATGGCAAGGCCAAAGGCGTTAATGGTCATCCAGTAAACACCGTCAATCTTACCATAGGCAGTCCAGGCGGCAATAACGTCTGTGCCAAAGGAATTGACACTGGATTGGATAATTACATTGGACAGCGAATACATCACTGATTGCAGCCCTGCTGGCAGGCCAATCAAAATAATACTGCGCAAAATGGGGATAGTAAAGCGGATCTCACGGAAAAAGAGCCGGCAGGCATTGGGAATATGAAGCAGGGTTAAGACAACTAAAACAGCACTGACTGCCTGGGAAATCAGAGTGCCCAAGGCAACGCCGAAAACCCCCATTTTTAAAATAACAACAAAAACAACATCTAATACAAGGTTTACCATGCAGCAGATAATGAGAAAGTATAGGGGGCGGCGGGAATCACCCACAGCCCGCAGGACGCCGGAACCGATATTATAAATCAACGGGAACAGAATTCCGCAGAAATATGTACGCATATAAGTTATGGCATGGGGAAGGATTTCATCGGGGGTGTCCATCCAGCGCAGAGCTGTTGGGGTTCCGAAAAAACCTACAAAAAAGAAAACCACTGTTGCCACTAATGCCAGCGCCATGGCTGTATGTACTGCCTGGCTGACCTGCTTGCTCCGGTCTGCGCCGTAGAACTGGGAAATAATAACTGTAGCCCCAGAGCCAAGCCCTGTAAAAAAGCCGACCAGCAGGTTAATCAGGGTGCCGGTTGCGCCACCTACTGCAGCAAGGGCTTCCTTGCCCACAAAGTTCCCAACAATTACTGCATCCACAGTATTATAGAGCTGTTGGAAAAAGGTTCCCAGCAAAATGGGAAAGAAAAAAATCAAAAGCTGTTTCCAGATAACGCCTTCTGTGATGCCGTTTACACTGGCCCTTGTACGTGACATTGCTCTAATCCGTCCTTTCTGAAGCTATAAAAACGTATCAGGATTCAACATCAGCATATCACGACAGAACACCTTTGTCTATGGGCTTTTAAAAATATTTTTTCTGGGGTTATTTGTTAAGGCGTCCGCCCTGGGAGGGCATCATTTTGATATATTCATCCCCTACTGCGGGGACATAAAAAGCTGCATATGCTTTAACTGGTTTTCCGGCTGCTTCCGCTCTGGAACCTTGAACCCTTTATATATTAAAACTTCCATCCCAAGCCGGCATATCCTTAATATATTCCTCCCGCACAGCCGGAACATAATAGGCAGCATAGTGTTTTAATGTTTTCCCTTCAGGAAGAACTGCATCATTATAGATATCCGGCATATTCCAGGTATCATCCATGCTGATATCCACATAAAAGCAATAATAGGGCATAATTGTTATATCCCCGCCGCCCCTATAAGTCAGTTCCGATTTGACGATATAATCCTGACCGGGGAATTTTATGGGGGCAGATGTGATATATTTCCCCTCAATCAGTTTATTGCGGGCTTCTTCCAGAGTAAAGATCGGATAATCCCCCAGCTTTTCCGAAAGGTCATAGCTGGTGAAGTCAATCAGCCATAGTTTCCCATCATCATTTGGTGAAAACCGGACGGTTTTAAAATGGTAATTTAACATCTGCTCGGTCAAGTCCCCAGCCCCTTCATAGACATAGCAGGAAAAGGATTGCTCCCCATAAATGTTCCTGTCTCCCCCTGTGATATTCAAAACAGGTTTTTCCATATGGAGAAGCCTTTCATATTCTTTGGCAAGGTATTCCCCCGCCGCCGTTGTTTCTTCGTAAGAGCTGTGATAATTAAATTGATACTCGTCAGGCAATGAAATAGGGGTTTTAAACTCAATGCGGGCCTCCAGCTCTGTGTCTGCGGATATCTTAATATCCCCGCTGCAAGTAAGCGTTACTTGGGTAGGAAGGGTATCTTCTTCAGAAAGGGTATCTCCAACTTTTTCCAGCTTTTCTTTAATTGCTGCCAGGTACTCTTCTGTAGGATCTATTTTGACAGATTCTACCGTCACGCCAAAATCCTCTGCAATAGAGCGGGCAAGGGCCTCCATTTCTTCCGCAGTCGCCCGTTTCCCTTCCAGAAGGGGAAGATGCTCCCGTTTCCTGAAGTCTTCTGAAAGGTCGGCAGTAGATGCGTAGATGTTGCGGAAAACTGGAAGCGTTTTCAATTCCGCATCCTCTGTCCAGGGGTTGGCGCTTTTCAGTTCGCTGATATCTGTCAGCATATACCCTTCAAAACCACCGCCTCCAAATTGATAGGTCTGCCATGGTGTAATAGCGGGAAGTTCATCTACAGAAGGTATTTCAGAGGATGAGCCGGAGGGCTGCACATCAGAACCAGATGTACCTGTATCCCCCGACGAGCTGGGCGGCGATACAATCGAACCGGAAAACTGTGTCTTATAAACCCCTATGCCTACTGCCGCCACAATACACGCGGCTATTCCATAAAACCAATAGTATCCGGGTTTCTTCCTTTTAGGCTGTTTTTGAACCTGTTCTGAATCCAAAATCATTTTGTCGTCGATTCCGCCGATTGCCCGAAACAGTTTTTTGCTCTTTTTTGTACTCATATCATAAATCCTTCTTTCTCTAAATAACTTTTCAGTTTTCCGCGGAGCCGATATAATGTGCTTTTGCACTGGCTTTCGCTGATACTGTATCTTTTGCATACATCGGCTGTCTTTTCTGCATACCAATACCGCCGTATAAACAGGTTCCGCGCCAATTCAGTTTGCTGGAACAGGAATTTTGTCACAGCCTCGCTTAGTTCCTCTGCCTCACATTCCCTTTCTACCCTTTTTTCAGAGGGGATACATTCGTCTAATTCTTCTAATAAAACCTCCATTTCCCCGCTGCCGCGCTTTCCTGCATGATCCCTTTCATATCTTGTTAATGCCGTATTCCGGGCTATCTTTCCCAAAAATGCCCGGAACAGGTTTGGCTTTTGCGGAGGAATCGTTTTCCATACTTTGAAGTATGTATCATTTGTACATTCCTCCGTGTCTTCCTGGTTTTCCAGTATGTTATATGCGATCTTCCGGCAATATCCCCCATACTTTTCATCTGTCCGCTCTATAGCTGATTCTGACCGCGACCAGTATAAAGCTATAATTTCATTGTCCTCCATAACGGCTTCCTCCTTTTTAGCTTTTGAATTTTGCCTTTCACCTTTATAGACAGGTTTTTTCCTTTTTCGTTGCATGGGTTTTAAAATTTTTTTCTTTTCTTTATTATAACTTGGGTTTGATGAAAATCCCCCTCTGATTTGTAAGATTTTCGGTCTTATAGCTGTCCAAGGAAATAACGCAGTGCAAAGTGGCAGGAGCAAATTACGTATAGCAAGTCGGACGACGAAAGCGGGCTGCCGCCCGGTGAGGAGGATGCTATAGGTACGCCATCATGGCAAACCGTTGGTTTGCTGGATGGCTGAAAGCGAAAACT